>NZ_QUOK01000007.1 GCF_003390325.1 Rhodohalobacter sp. SW132
CTTTTTTGTTGCAACTCCAATTGTTGAAAAATCCATTGAACACCCCTCTAAATCTCCCCTTGGTAGGGGAGACTACTTCTTCGATGTACGGGTAATTCATCGCACCAAACCACCCAGGCTATATGTTCAGAGAAATTTTCCACTTTATCCTTCACCTCCGGCTCCATTACCAGTTCCTGATACTCTCCGGCGGATATCTGCTCGGCGGATTTATGGCAGGGGAGATGAACACGCAGCAGTTCTGGATGCAGTTTCTGAACGTACATATTCTGCTTTTTGGCGGCGCTACAGCCTACAACTCCTTTTGGGATAAAGATACCGGCCCCATCGGCGGGCTGAAAAATCCACCCAAAATGACCCAATGGATGCACCCGGTTTCCATCCTCTTTATGTTTGCAGGGCTGATTCTCTCCCTGTGGGTCGGCCTGCTCTACGCCCTGGTCTATTTCATCAGCCTGGTACTTTTCTGGCTCTACTCCACGCCGCTGGCACGCTGGAAAGGCGATCCGATACTCAGTCTGATCGCAATTGGCATTAGCACAGGAATGGCGTCAGTACTGCTCGGAAACCTTGCAGCAGGCGGAGCGATTTCCTGGCCCGTTTTGTTATCATCCGTGGGTGCCACATTCATATTGTTATCACTCTACCCTGTTTCACAGATTTTTCAGATGGAGGAGGATATGAAACGGAACGACCGCACATTTGCCATCGCATTTGGCGTGACCGGCGTAAAACGATTTTTCACAACATCATATATCTCGGGTTCGCTGATATTGTTGTTATCCATATTCTGGGTGAGTCCGGTTGCGGCAGCCGTACTATTTGTCGGAACCGCACTTTCAGGCATGTTTATTGCATCATTTATATACAGAATGACGGGAGATGCCGATGAATATGCGGTGGTAATGAAAACGAAATTTTTTGCATCACTATTATTTGTAAGCTTTTTCCTGGTTGGAAATTTTATCCGCCACGGATGGATCACTTAAAATGATTTCATAAAAAATTATCTACAGAACAATGACAGAAGTAAAAAACAGGATCATTCCGCGTGAATTGATCGACGAAGCCTATACATATGAACAGTATCGGGAGATGATTGACCGGCGCCTGGAAGAGGGAAAAACCACCGGTGAAAATCATTCAGAGGCGATGCTGCACTACACCAACATGAACGTTCACCGGATGAAACGGCATGATAAGCGTACCGACCTGACCGATAAAGTGATCGAAAAATTGCAGCAGGTTGACCGAAACTGGATCTGGCTGGTTCTCACTGAGGCGTGGTGCGGAGATGCGGCACAGTCCATTCCTATTATCAGTAAAATGGCTGAAGAGAGTGAAAACATAGACCTTCGGCTTATACTCAGAGATGAGAACCTTGACGTGATGGATGAATTTCTGCACAATGGCAAAAGCCGCTCCATCCCCAAACTGATCTGCCTGGATGCCGACACACTCGAAGTTTTAGGAAGCTGGGGTCCGCGCCCTCATGAAGCACAGGAGATGTATGATACGCTACGCGGTTCATCAGAGGTGGCCTACCAGGAAGTCGCTGAACATCTCCACAAATGGTACGCTGACGACAAAGGAAACGAAATCCAGCAGGAGTTTTACTACCTGATCGATGAGTGGGAACGAGCCTGACGCAAAACCTGCCAGGACTTTGAATATCGAACACCCAATAATGAATGAGCGGGTTGTTCTATATTCAGTGTTGGATATTCGATATTCGACAGTTTTTTTAATATCGAACATCCAATAACGAATGATGAATATTGAAAGAGGGTTTTTCGATATTCAGAGTTGAACATTTGATGTTCGACATTTCCACAAATCGCCACGTCCTCTGCACCATGCACTTTTCACCCTGCTTTCATCTATCATCTTTTATCTCTTATCTTCCCTGAACCATGCCAGACAACCGCTCCTCCTTTTACAACCACATCGCTCAAACCAGCGACGCCCCGATGGGCCTGGAGATCGAGAGGGCGGAGGGGTGCCGCATTCACACTACCGACGGCCGATCGTTTGTGGACCTGATCTCCGGAATTGCGGTCAGCAGCCTGGGGCACCGTCATCCGAATGTAATTAAAGCCATTCAGCGGCAGCTTGATAAGCACCTGCACGTAATGGTTTACGGCGAATTTATCCAGGAGCCGCAGAGCGCATTTGCGCAGCTTTTGTGTGATCAGCTGCCGGAACAGCTCGACCGTGTCTACTTTGTGAACAGCGGGACGGAGGCAAATGAGGGTGCACTGAAACTGGCTAAGAAATCGACCGGACGCTCCAACTTTGTAGCGTTCAAAAACAGTTATCACGGCGATACCCACGGATCCCTCAGCGTAACCGGACGTGATGTATACCGCGATCCCTACCTGCCGCTTCTTCCCGGTATTACGTTTTTGGATTTTAACGATCCGGATCAGCTTGACCGGATTGATGAGGAGACGGCGGCCGTAATTATGGAGCCGATCCAGGGCGAAGGAGGTATCATTCCCGCCGAAACCGAATGGCTGAAGGCGGTGCGCAGGCGGTGCGATGAAACCGGCACCGTGCTGATATTTGATGAGATCCAGACCGGGTTTTACCGCACCGGCAGCCTCTTTGCGTTTGAGCACTACGGCGTGGTACCCGATATTTTATGCCTGGCCAAGGCGATGGGCGGCGGTATGCCGATGGGAGCGTTTGTCTCCTCCAGCGACCGGTTTGAGGCGTTTAAACACGATCCGCCGCTGAACCACGTCACAACCTTCGGCGGCCATCCGCTGAGCTGCGCCGCCGCACACGCCAATTTGCAGACGCTTCTGGACGGTGATTTTGCCCAAAAAGCTAACCGTATTGCAGAAATAGCTTGCCACATGCTGCGAGGTGACGGAATTGAAGAAATCCGAGGACGCGGCGCCATGCTCGGTCTCCAGCTCCGCGATGCCGAACTAACCCAAAACGTGGTGAAATACTGCTTTAAAAACGGAATCATCCTCGGCTGGACCCTCCACTCCAACTCCCTGGTCCGCATCGCCCCGCCGCTCATTATCGAAGAGAAGCTTCTGGAGGAGTGTTTTCAAACAATTCTGGATGGGGTGGAAAAGTATTGCTGAACAGTTTCGTTCTAATACCATCTGAATTGCCCTGATTAGTCCCCTCATTCAACAAATCCACTTAAAAGATATATCCAAATGAAATGTATACTGGGTAATGCTTTTCCATTCACGGTATTCTGTTTGATTGTGATATTGATCACATCTTGTTCAAATCAAAAAGAAACGGATTCGGAAAATGAAAAGGAGCAGACCACAGAGGTATCAGAAAACGATCCCCCTGAAGTTTCAGATGAGTTATCTGAAACGGAAGAAATTGAGTTTTATATCGATAAACTGCCGGATCGTGACTTTACTGAAACCTACGGTCACGGGTACACATGGTACACCGCTGCAGAAGAACTTGGGATGATCGGAAAACCGGCCATCCCGCACCTGATTAGACAGCTGAGCTCTGATGATGAGTATGTAGTGATGCTTTCATTATACGCATTGCAGCTGGCATCGCAGGATTCGGCGGTTACAGAAAAAACAGGCGGCGAATATATTGAACTGGAAGGAACCGTTCTGTCCAAAGAATCAAATTCCCGCAATATTCAGGTCGCCGAATCATGGTGGAATAAACACCGGCATCTCTGGGATTAGTTTGTATTCGCTTATTCATAAAACGCTGCTTAAATGAAATGCTACTTATTTTTGTCACTTCATTTAATCAAGCAAGCTTTGTCAGGCAATACTCTCATCAAGTCGCTAATCTTACTATCAGCCTATTAGCATTTTATTTGGATATACTGAATTTCTAAATCTTGACAATTTGTACGGAGTGGCGTATGATTATTTTGTAAACATAATCAATACCTCCGTTTCCCACAATGCAATGAAGCCGCAAAGAGCCTCATTTCATATTCAAGGAATATATAGGGAAACTGTAGAAATGTATTTCGTATGTTACTCTTGTAAATTTTTTCAAAAAGTAAGCCTCTAATAATTTTCGATGCGTTATAAGAAACACTGACCCAATATTTAAATACTATTTGGCTTCAATAGTTTTCGAATCCGATAAGAATTTTTTCCTGGCCTCAGCACTTCTTTTTTTTAGGTCTGCAAATTGTTCATCCTGAGACATCTTTTTAGTTTTCTCGAAGTTTTCGTCTCTTATCTGTCGAATAAATTTAACTGCATCAATCTTTTTCTTCATAATTTGTCACCTCCCGGGGTGAATAAAATATCTTTTTACTGGATTCGGGTACTCGGATTACTGCTTGGCTGAATTCGGGGTAGACAGTTTTAAAGAGAATCAGATGTTATGCCTCCTCTTCTCTTAATAAAATAGCACTTGATTAAGTTAACATAATTGTTAACATTTGTTCTGTGAAAGAAATCAAGTTCTATAAAACCCAATTAGGCAAAGTTCCCGTAAAAGAGTTTTTGGACTCACTGAGTTCTAAACATGCTCAGAAAGTAACCTGGGTTCTTGAATTGGTTGAAAGACTGGATCAGATTCCGGTTCAATATTTCAAGAAATTGGAAAAGCACAGATGATATTTGGGAGGTTAGGGCAAGAATTGGATCGAATAGTTTTAGAATTCTTGGATTCATTGATGGTGATGAATTTATCATCCTGACGAATGGATTTTCCAAAAAATCACAAAAAACACCAAAGAAAGAAATTAAACTTGCAGAGCAGCGTAAAGCTGATTATCTGTCCCGAAAATGAGGTAAAACATGAGTGATTTACAAGCTTATATCAGCGACCGCAAAAAACGAGATCCCGAGTTTGCCGAAGACTACGATGCAGGATTTCGCAGTTTCAAAATTGGTGTACTTTTAAAGAAAGCCCGCGAAGAAGCTGGCCTGACTCAGGAAGAACTCGCCAAACAATTAAAAACAAAAAAAACAGCCATCTCACGAATCGAGAATCATGCCGAAGATATACGGCTTTCAACTTTAGAGAAGTATGCCCAGGCATTTGGAAAAAAGCTCAGAGTTGAACTCGTAGAGTGAGGCAGGCATAACCAGCGGTTCGTGCGATCGGTAAGCGATTGGTTGCCAATGGTCGTTTTTTCAGACCCGCCGCACAACCGCCAAGCCGTTATACAACTTACTCAAGAATCCTCCCTTTTTGATTTACTAATGAAGAAGTATAGATCGCATCTTATTTTGTTTAATAGGGATTCAGCCTTAATAAAATCTCTAAATTTCGATAACCTTGAAATTGATCTAGAAATTAGTCCTGAACCGACCGGTACATTCTGGAAATCTTCTGATGGTCGTTCTGAATCATGGCACAAAGAACCTCAAGAAATTCCATCATTAGAAGGAAAAATACCTGCAGATGAATTAATTATTATAGCTGAGAACGAGGGAATTGCTGAGGACATTTTATCTACAATAAAAGGTGGAATACTTCTTGCGTACCCTGACTTTAATAATTTTCCACTTGCTGCAGATTTAAATAGTGTCGAAGAAATACCATTGGAAATTTATAAAGATGAATACTTCCGTAAATACTATAAGCAAGTTGACCATATCGGATATGGCTGTCGAGTACTAAAAGAAGCATACAAAAGAGCTGATTTTCAGTATGCAATTGAAAAGTTTAAACTCAGTTTGAAAATTAATTCAATGACTCCTCATTCGGCTAATCCTAAATATGGGCAAATGTTTGAGCATTATGATCTTGACAAAAGCTACCATACTAGCGGTGCTTTTGCCATAACAGCTGCTTTCTCAGTGGTTGAAGAATTAGGATTGGAAGTTAGGTCAAGTTCAAAAAAACCGAGATTTCTTGATAATGAAAAAGGCATCTGGAATCCATCTGTTTTAAATGATATTGAAGAGAGGCTAAAAAAAATTGGGATTACTAAAAAAGACACATTTGATTGGATATTTAGAGGCGATAAAACAGAAGTTGAAAAAGATTTAAAACCCTATTTCGGTTATGATTCTGAGTGGACAAAACTAAATGAAGAAGTCAGGGATAAAACGTTATCCTTTCCAGAAGCTATTCATAACCTAAGCTATCTTAGAAACTTTATAGCCTCTCATAAATTTAGAACACTCACTCCGTTTATTAGTCCTTATGATATTTTCAATGCTCAAAGCCTGGCCCGGAATTTAATACTTAGAAGCTTAGGGCTTTGGAAAATTGACATCTATAATCAATCCAATTGAAGTTGTATATCAAGGCGTTCTAAATCAGACGCGGACGGGGCGCGACGGGACTTGATTGCAAGGAATTAATTTCGCTACTTCAAAGAAATCATAATCCCCGTGCCTGTTAAACGCCGCACCGTTATACTATCTGACCTCATAAACTTGACAATATGTACGGAATGGCGTACGTTTATTTTATAAACATAATCCATATCTCCATATCATGAAGACATTAACTGCAACCCAAGCACGAAAAGATATTTACCGGTTATTGGATGAGGCTTCTGAAACTCATGAGCCCATTCAAATTACCGGCAAGAGGAGCAATGCAGTACTCATCAGCGAGGATGACTGGCGTTCGATTCAAGAAACACTTTATCTCTCTTCCATTTCCGGAATGCAGGAATCCATTGTTGAAGGACTGCAGACTCCAATTGAAGAAACCGACGAAGAACTTGACTGGTGAGTAAATACAAACTCGTATATACAAAACAAGCAAAAAAGGATGCTAAGAAAGCAGCTTCTTCAGGATTAAAGCCAAAGATTGAAGAGTTACTGGAAATAATAAAGGAGAATCCTTTTGAAGAATATCCTCCTTATGAAAAGCTTGTAGGGAATTTAGAGGGGGCTTACTCCAGACGTATCAACATCCAGCACCGATTAGTTTACCAAGTGTTGGAGGAAGAAAAGATAGTTAAAGTGATTAAAATGTGGACTCATTACGACTAAGCCAGTCGAATCCTCTTATCTAAGCAATCAGGCACGAAATATCCACTCACCTCATGATCGGCATTTAATTACGACTTCCTCCCCGCCGATAAAACCACTTCTGAGATTACATGACTTAATCGAAGTTTATGATAACGAGACTTCAAAATAGAAGGGTTGAAGAAACCTTTTTCAATAAAATCTCTTTTGACAAAACTCAATAAGACAATGAAACCACTCTCATCTCTGCTAATCATTCTATTATTACTTACCGCCTGCAGCCAGGAGGAGACTTTTGAGAAAACGTCATATCGTGTCGCAGATATTTTTCCTGAGATATCCCTTTCTGACGAGTTCAATCTCTACGTGGATGAAACCGCTCAGCCGGCGAATGGACACTACACCTCCAGCTATCAAAATGGATCCACACTGGCCGATATTACGTTCAGAGAAGGGATGATTTCGGAGGGCAAAATCTTCAGAAGTGATGGGTTGCAAGAGGTCAGTTACACGACCGAAAATGAAAGGATGAAGCTGACCTTCTATAAAGAAAATGGCGAGCCCCATTTGGTATCTGTTTATGGCGATGATATGTCGGATCGAAGAGAGTTTCACGCCTGGTATGAGAACGGCGTACGGTCCATAGAGAGTGATGAGACAAATTATAAAATGTGGTATGAAAATGGCCTGCCGCAACTACAAATACCGTCAGTTGATGGGGAACTGCACGGCAGAGTGGTTTCATGGTACGAGACCGGCCAGGAAGAATACGAGATGAATTTTTATGATGGTATAGAACACGGAACGTTCAAAGAGTGGGATGAAGAGGGGAATATTACCAGTGAAAAAGTCTACGAGATGGGTGAATTGATCAAGTAAGAGATGTAAAATTGATTCTGCTGATGATCTTTGAAGTAGCTTCCAGCCAGGGAATTCATCAGAAGAAAACTGTCCCGAAATGAGCTCTTCGGGATCCAGCGAAACTTTTTAATTCCACTCACCTCATGATCAGCATTTAATTTAGACTTCCATCCTGCCGATAAATCCACCACAGAGTTTCTCTGGTCCTATACTACGCTGGGATACCCGGATTACTATTTGAGAAGATTGAAGGCTTTGCAAAACTCAATCAAGATTATGAAACAGCTGTCATCGATACTATTCATTCTTATAATATCTGTCGCCTGCAGTCAGGAGGAGGTTTTTGAAGAAATTTCAAACGATATCACAGAAATTTTTACTGAGATTTCTCTTTCCGAAGAGCTCAATCTCTACGTGGATGAAACCGATCAGCCGGCAGATGGGCACTACACCTCAAGCTATCAAAATGGATCTACACTGGCTGATGTTACATTCAATGAAGGGATGATTTCGGAGGGGAAAATTTTCAGAAGTGATGGGTTGCAAACGGTTGGCTACACGGTTGAAAATGAAAGGATGAAACTGACCTATTACAATGAAAATAGCGAGCCCAAGCTGGTAACTGTGTATGGTGATGACTTGTCAGAACGACGAGAGTTTCACGTATGGCACACGGATGGTACCCGGTTAGTTGAATCTGCTGAGAATACTTTTAATATGTGGTATGAGAATGGCCGGCCGCGGGTACAAATGCCGTCAGTGGATGGGGAACTCCATGGAAAAGTGGCAGTCTGGTACGAAAATGGCCAGATCGAATCCGAGCATCATTATTCGAATGGCGTAAAGCACGGTACGTTTACAGAGTGGGACGAAGAGGGGGCTGTAACCAGTCAAAAAGTCTACGAGATGGGAGAATTGATCAAGTAAGGGGTGTAGAAATAATTTTTCTGATGAGTTTTAACGCGGCTACCATTCAGTGAAACTCATCGGACGAAAACTGTCCCGAAAACTCATTCAGGATCCGACGAGGCTGAACAATTCAACCTCGTACGCCATGCGAAACTCCACAGTACACACCTCTACGTTTAACCATACGATCCCGATTGCCCAATCGTTCTGGATGTGTTACATTGCAGTACACGTAAAGAAATTAATCGATATGGATACAACCCTCACAATTCGAATTGATAAAGAGCTCGAACAACTCCTCGAAGAATCATCAAAGAGAACCGGCCAGTCAAAAAGTGAACTTGTACGGCAGGCGCTAAAGCGTCAGTTGCGCATCGAATCTTTCCAGCAGCTGCGAAAAGAGCTTTTGCCTTATGGAGAAGCGCAGGGATGGTTAACAGATGAAGATGTCTTCCGCGAAGTCTCCTGAGCAGTAATTTTAAGTAATAATGACTTCAGCATTCGCTTCAGAATCGGGTTCTATTCCATTCATCAGTACTCAAGCCGGGGTGTGAAATGAGGATTTTTGCTGACACCAACATATTGGTTAGTGCTTTTACAGCGAGGGGACTATGTGCAGATTTACTGGAAGTAATTCTTGCTGATCATCAATTGATGACAGGAGAAATTGTGTTGGAAGAGCTGAACCGTGTGCTGCTAATAAAGTTGAAGATTCCTGAGAGCAAAGCATCTGGCGTTATGGAGTTTCTCCGCAAGTACCATGTAGAACCTATACCTGATAAACCTTCTGAAGTTGAAGTCAGGGATGAAGATGATCGATGGGTACTGGAATCAGCAATAAGAGCAAAAGCCGATATTTTAGTTACTGGAGATAAAGATCTATTAGATATATCAGGGAAAGTCCCCCAGGTAAAAATCATTTCACCCCGCGGAATTTGGAAAATGCTGCAAAAGTAATTCAGGTTCGCTCAAACCTGTCCGGGAAAAGCCGGGACGAAAGCAGTCCGGAAAGTTTCCGGGATCCGACAAAACTTAACCCTGCACGCAGTGCACCACTCAACAGTTCAACCTCACGCGCAGCGTGAATCTCAACAGTGCACGCAGCGTACCCCTCAACAATTCAACCCCTTACACTAATACGAGCACTATAGATAGCACACCATTAATCCCGAAATACATTCCAGAGTTGTTGATCGTTAACGGATTATGTACATTTTCCTAAACAAACGCATAAACCATGAGCCAAAATCTGTTAAACAGAATCACCAGGAAGCCGGATATTTGTCACGGCAAACCTACGATCCGCGGATTGCGATACCCGGTTGACACCATGCTGGATTTATTGGCTTCAGATATGAGTATTGATGAAATACTGGCTGACTATCCGGATTTGGAGAGAGAGGACTTGTTGGCTTGCCTTGAATATGCTGCCCAATTATCGCGAACGAAAAAATCGCAAAAAATTGTCCGGTGAGAGTACTTGTTGACGCACATCTACCTAAACGCCTTTCTGAGTTCTTATCGACTCATGAAATAGAATCAAAACATACTCTGGAGTTACCCAAAAAGAATGCGACACCTGATTCAGAAATCATTCAGACTGCAGATCAGGAAGAGCGAATTGTAATATCAAAGGACAGAGATTTTCTCGATAATTATATCCTGGATGGAAGCCCTGAAAAATTGTTAATTGTTTCAACCGGAAACATTAATAATCAGAATCTGATTCGTTTATTTAAGAATAATTTAGAAACGTTAAAGTCACTGTTTGAAGAGAATTCAGTGATCGAGATCAACGAAGAAGAGATTCGGGTGCACTACTAACCCGGCCAGTTAGTAAGTATTTCCCCGAACAAGAAGTATGGAATTGGTTTGGGCGATGAGGTGTAAGGCGACTTCCAGCCATGAACCCACCAATCCAACTTCACACACAGTGCGAAACTCACCTGCACGCAGTATACTCCCTCAACAATTCAACCTCACGCGCAGCGTGAATCTCAACAGTACACGCCGTGTACCCCTCAACAATTCAACCCCATTCCTTATTTTGCCATGATATAAGCCGAGCCCAAGTTTAAAAGCAAACTCGCTATTAAAAACTGTCTATTCTCGTTCCGCTGATGTTTATATTCCCGCTATCATTTCGCTGATCAAACACCTGAAAATAAACAAACCGGTAAAAAAGAATTCATCATGAGTAAACAAAAGATTGTGATTTACGGAAGCTACGGCTACACCGGCCGGCTGATTGCCAGTCGCGCTGCTGAATTGTACAGCAATGTTTTGCTCTCCGGAAGAAATGAGCAGAAATTGAAAAAGCAAGCTGCGGAACTAAACCTGGATTACTTGGCAGTTGATACATCCGATCCACTTCGTTTGGAAAATCTTTTGAACGATGCACATCTTGTAATCCATTGTGCAGGTCCGTTTATCCACACCTGGCAGCCTATACTCGATTCCTGTATCCGAAATCGCTGCCATTATCTGGATATCACCGGGGAAATCGGGGTATTTGAAGGGATTAAAGCGAGGAGTGATGAAATTGCTGAAGCGAAAATCATGGCGATGCCCGGCGTTGGTTTTGACGTTGTTCCGACCGATTGCCTGGCGCTCTATCTGAAGAAACAGCTTCCCGATGCGGATCACCTGGAACTCGCTTTTATGGGGCTCGGAGGCGGCGTATCTCATGGAACAGCGCTGACTATGGCTGAAAATCTCGGAGAAGGCGGGGCAGTCAGGGAAGATGGCAGGATCAAATCGGTGCCGGCGGCCTACAAAACCCGGTCGATAGATTTTGGCGAAAGGCAGAGAACGGCCGTGACCATTCCGTGGGGTGATGTGTCCACGGGTCACCACACAACTGGGATTGATAATATTACTGTCTACACCGCCATGAAACCGTCCGCTATCCGCTGGCTGAAGCTCTCCAACTGGATTTCACCGATTTTGCGGCTGGATGCGGTTCGTAATCTGGCTAAAAAATGGATCAGCAAGAAGGTAACCGGACCGGATTCAAAAGCCCGGGAAACGGGTGAAAGTTACATCTGGGGAGAAGTGAAAAATCCCGGTGGAGAAACGATTACAGCACATCTTAAAACCCCGGAAGGTTACAGGCTTACCGCAATGACCGCCATTCACATTGCACAGAAAGTACTCTCCGGTGATTTCAAACCGGGATACCAGACACCGGCCTCCGCATACGGTGAAGATCTGATTCTGGAAATTGAAGGCACGGAAAGGGTCTGATCTATACGATCTTACAAAAACCAATACACCCAACGATCAAACGATCATTGTTTGAGCGAAGGGCGGCATGTAAAACTGTTTCAATTCACCTGATTCATTAATCAAACCTACACCAATAGAGAAATCAAAAAACCACTTCCACTCTAATTTTGGGAATACCGCTGCACCCCGTACATTATCGGTTTAATGAACTGAAAACGGTATGATGTATCTATGAAACGAATTTTTCCACTTTTTTTACTTCTGATTCTAACCGCATCCTGTATTCCCACGGAAGATCAGATTCAGAACATATTTGACGATCACTGGGAGTATCGCCTGCAAAGCAATCCGCTCTTTGCCACCAACCAGGGCGATCATCGTTTTGATGACCGTCTGCCGCAATCGGATCTTGAGTTTATTGAGAGGGACTACTTCCGCACCCAGGAATTTCTCGCCCGGCTCAATAGAATTTCACTGGATGATCTGGACGAAACCGACCGGATGAATTACGATATCTTTCGTCTTCAGCTTGAAAACGCTGCGCATGCTTACGAACATAATGATCACCTGCTGCCGCTGAACGGCTGGTGGGATTATCACGCTACGTTTGCTGATCTCGCCAACCGCATGCCGCTGAATTCCACGGAGGATTATGAAAATTACCTGAGCCGGCTCGGGGCTTTTTCTGAGTACAATACCGGCTATTTGGAGCGGATGGGACAAGGGCTTGAGCTTGGAGTTGTGCGTCCCCAGGTGGTATTTGATGATTATGTGGCGTCAGTTGAGGCTCATATCACCGAAAGTGCCGAGGAGCACAATCTGTTTGAGCCATTCGAAGAATTTCCGTCGGGCGTGGAGGAGGAAGATCGCGAACGATTGCGAAATGAGGGAAAGCGGATCATCGAAGAGGTGGTAGTGCCGGAATTTCAGCGTCTCCGCGATTTTCTTGTGGAAGACTATATTCCCGGAAGTGCAGAATCGATCGGGATTACCGGGATTGAAGGCGGGGAGGAGTATTACAAATACCTGATCGCCACCTACACCACGCTTGACCTTACGGCAGAGGAAATTCATCAAACCGGACTGGATGAAGTGGCACGAATCCGCGACGAGATGATGCAGATTGTGGAGTCGGAGGGGTTCGGGGATGATTTTGACGGGTTTGTGGAGTTTCTGCGAACCGATCCTCAATTTTATGCAGAATCTCCGGAAGAGCTGATGAAAGAGACAGCCTTTGTTCTGAAAACGATGGACGGCAAGCTTCCCGAACTGTTCAAAACCTTGCCGCGTCTGCCATACGGTATCATGCCGGTACCGGATTATCTTGCGCCCCGGACCGCAACCGCTTACTACAGCAGGGGAGCCGCTGACGGTACCCGTGCAGGATTTTATGCTGTGAATACCTACGATCTTCAAAGCCGTCCGTTGTACGAGGTGACGGCCCTTTCGCTGCACGAGGCTGTGCCGGGCCACCATCTTCAGATCGCACTTCAGCAGGAGCTCGAGGATCTGCCTGATTTCCGAACCGTGGCCGGATTTACAGCATATACCGAGGGGTGGGCGCTCTACTCCGAACGGCTGGGCCTGGAAGTGGGGATGTATGATGATCCCTACCAGAATTTCGGGCGGCTGAGTTACGAGATGTGGCGTGCGCTTCGCCTGGTTGTCGACACCGGGATGCACGCGATGGGGTGGAGCAGGGAAGAGGCAATCGAGTACATGGCAGAAAACTCCGCTCTTTCATTGCACAATATCCGCAGCGAGGTGAACCGATACATTTTCTGGCCGGGACAGGCACTTGCGTACAAAATGGGAGAGATCAAGATCCGTGAACTGCGTGAGATCGCAGAAGAGGAACTCGGCAGAGATTTCGACGTGCGCGAATTTCACGATGTGGTGCTGACGAGCGGTGCTGTTCCCCTTGAGGTGCTGGAGAATAATGTATTGAACTGGATAGAAGATCAGTGAGATTAGGTCTCCCCTGAAGGGGAGATGATAAAATGCGTTCAGCATTTTATCTGAGGGGTGTCCCATGCGAATCGCTTGATGAGAGATATTCATTTATGCCCATATTCACTCAAGGACTATTGCGTTGAGTTAGGCCCCGAATGATGCCTCGATACGTCCATAGGCCATTGTAAATGTATCGCCTCTGTATATGGAATCAAGTCGCCATCAAATGGCAATAAACAGGAGAAACTCCGGAGCATACTTCATCGGTCTATTTCCACTCTCTTTCACAAACTGCCTGTTTTTTTAAGTGACGGAGTTTGCAGCTATTAAAAAATCCCGGAGGCTTTTACACACTCCGGGTTTTTTCTCTCCGTATCTATTTGATCAGCGACAGTTTTCTCGTCTCTGTAAAATCACCCGCCTGGATACGGTAGAGATAGATTCCGCTCGACAGGGCAGAGGCGTCAAAGTTTATCGTGTGCCAGCCGGCCGACTTCTGTTCATCCACCAGCATCGCTACTCTTTGACCGATGATGTTATAGACCTCCAGCCTGACCGGTGATGCCTCAGGAATGCCGTATCGAATGAGCGTGGATGGATTAAACGGGTTCGGATAATTCTGATTCAGGGTTAATTCCACCGGCCGTTCCTCGTTTTCAATAGAGGTAGTCAGTGCTGTTGTAAAGCTGAAAATTTCCGACCACGTGCCGTTCCCGGTCTCATTGCTGCCTCTTGCCCGCCAGTAATAGGTGCTTAAAGGGTCCAGACTTTCAGGTAGCTCAAACTCCGTTCCTCTGATATCTGAAAAGCTTGAAGTAATTTCATCAAACTCTTCTTCGAGTGACAGCTCAAGTGAATAGTGGGTGGCAAATTCCGCTTCTTCCCAACTGAATGTTGGCGTCAAATTTACATCTTCAGCACCACTTTCAGGAAGCAAAAGTTGAGCCCGGGGCGGAAATGGATCTCCACCTGTACGATCTGTAAAGCGTATGGTTAATGTTTTTTCCAGTTCCAGGGTGGGGCTTGCCGTATCGGCTATTGCAACTTCAATGACATCTCCCTCAAAGCCATTGGCTATGATATTGAAAATAAATGAATCGTCTCCCACAGGCTCTATCTTAAGCTTGTTTGGATCTGAAATCTCAAATTCGAACGGCAGTGTCTGAAATGAGAATGCTGTTTCGATTCGCACTCCAAGAGTATCATCGCCGGCCATTTCCAGTTCAATCACACCTTCGGGATTATCCGGTGTAGCGTTTACGAGAATATCTACAGGAACACCGAAAAATTCGCTGGCATCAAAAAAGAGATTAATCTCGGAATCAACTCCCGTGTTGATATTATCGGCAATGGTAATATTGAGTTCCCCGTCATCGCTTCTGCGGGCAGATGAGTAATTAAACCAGTAGAATGAATTACTTAAGCTTTCAAGTCTTTCTTGTATATCAACAAAATTGAGGACAATGTTATCAAAATCTTCTTCGATAATCGTACCGGCATTGCCAATGGCACGCAGTGTTTCCTCGTCAAAATCTTCCGGACGGTTTTCAACACCGATGGCAAACACCCGTTTTTCTCCCCGTGCTTCCAGCACCTCCTCGAGTGAGGTTGTTCCGGCAAGGTCACGGCCGTCCGTAAAGAGCAGCAAAAATCCTTGTGTGATGTTTGCAAAAGAAAATTCATCCTCCCAGAGATCCAGAGCTTTTACCACGGACCCGTGCACGTCTGTACCCGGTATATTGGTAATTGAAAAATCCTCGAGTGCAGAGAGCAGGGTATTTTTATCGGTAGTAAACGGAACCACCAGTTCAGAGTTCTCGGCAAAGATCTTAATGGCAATCTCCTGTTCCGGGGTTTTATTCCGGACGAACTCCTTGGCAGCTTCCTTAATCAATTCGATATTCTCCTCCCCGATACTCAGTGAATTATTGAGAAGCAGAACCGTTTTAAGCGCAGATTCAACATCCCCTTTTTGAGCCACCTGCAGGTTTGTTTCCGCTTCAACAATCGTGCGCCCGTTCTCAAGCAGCTGAAAATCATCCAGAGTGAGCGTAGAGATTCCCCTGCCATCCTGGTCAATAGCACTCAGAAATACGTTGATATTGCTTGGCCGGGATGTAAAGGCTGTATCGGCCCGTAATCGAATGAAAAAGCCATAATCGCCATTAATGATCCAATTATATTCATCTATCAGAATTTGGCGGGCATCAGCACCAGGAGCAGTATAGGTTAATCCATCAGCTCCCAACTCAACCCCATTCTGCAGATTCACCTGTTCCGACCACCCAATTAGTGTACTATTGTAGTTCTCTATGGATAAGCTGCTGTTGTTCAGCATATTGCGCATATGGATAACATTACTCACATCCCAGCTGCCGATATTCTGGTTGAAAGAGTTTGCACCAGAGAACATATCAGTCATATATCTCACGCTGCTCACATTCCAGCTGCTGATATCCTGATTGAAGGAACTTGCATCATAGAACATTCGATGCATATTGGTAACGCTACTCACATTCCAACTGCTAATATCCTGATTAAATGAGCTTGCATTATAAAATATTTGTCCCATATCTGTCATGCTGCTCACAACCCAGTTGCCGATATTCTGGTTGAAAGAGCTTGCACCATTAAACATTAAATTCATTCTGGTTACGCTGCTTACATCCCAGTTGCCTATATCCTGGTTAAACGAACTCGCATCCCAGAACATCTCCCTCATATCTCTCACGCTGCTCACATTCCAGCTTCCGATATGCTGGTTGAATGAACTCGCACCTCTGAACATCCCACTCATAGTTGTTACGCTACTCACATCCCAGCTGCTGATATCCTGGTTGAAAGAGCTCGCAACAAGAAACATATACGACATACCGGTCACGCTACTCACATTCCAACTGCCGATATTCTGGTTAAACGAACTCGCATACCTGAACATCTCGCTCATATTGGTCACACTGCTCACATCCCAGCTGCCGATATCTTGGTCAAACGAAATAGCATCCCAGAACATCCCTCGCATATTGGTCACATTGTTCACATTCCAACTGCCGATATCTCCATTAAAAGATTCGGCATTCTGGAACATCCAAGCCATGCTGATTACGTTATTGACATCCCAGTTACCTATATCCTGGTTAAACAAAGTCGCAAGCCGGAACATCTCCCTCATATCTCTCACACTGCTTACATTCCAGCTTCCGATATTCTGGTTGAAGGAACTTGCCCCCCAGAACATCTCGCTCATATTGGTCGCACTGCTCACATTCCAACCGCTGATATTCTGGTTAAACGAAGTCGCAAGCCGGAACATCTCGCTCACATCGGTCACATTGCTCACATCCCAACTACCTATATCCTGGTTGAAGGAGCTCGCACCGGCGAACATCGAACGCATATCCGTCACACTGCTTACAACCCAACTGTTGACATCCTGGTTGAAGGAGCTTGCCCCCCAGAACATCTCAATCATATTGGTCACACTGCTCACATTCCAACTGCCGATATCCTTATTAAAGGAACTCGCATCTCTGAACATCCCTTGCATAGTTGTCACATTACTCACATTCCAGCTGCCAATATTCTGATTGAAAGAACTGGCACCAGAGAACATTCCCCGCATAGTTGTCACGCTGCTCACATCCCAACTGTCGATATCTCCATTAAATGATTCGGCATTCTGGAACATTCCTTGTATAGCACTCACACTGCTCACATTCCATCCGCTAATATCTTGGTTGAAGGAACTCGCACTGTTGAACATGCCTCCCAAAGTTATTACGCTGCTCACATCCCAGTCGCCGATATCCTGGTTGAAGGAACTCGCACCAAAGAACATACTATTCATATCCTTCACGTTGCCTACATTCCAACTACCAATATCTCCATTAAAAGATTTGGCATTTCTGAACATCCAACGCATATCGGTCACGCTACTCACATTCCAGCTGCTGATATCCTGGTTAAACAAACTTGCCCCGCCGAACATCCTTCTCATAGTGGTCACACTACTTACATCCCAGCTACCAATATCTTGGTTGAAAGAACTCGCGCCGTAAAACATCATATACATATCCGTAATCCCACTCGTACAGCTTGTTGAGGCATTATCGGTGGTAATCTGATCGCGGGTTCGCTTTGTGTAGGTCACACCGTTTACTTCTCCGCTGTCGCCCACTTCGGCATCTGTGCACATGACGGTTACGCCGTTTTCGTGGAGGAAGAAATCCTGGGCAGTTGCACTATCTGGAGTGGCTGCAAGGGTTACAAGGAGTGTAAGTGGGAGAAGTAGCAGTGTTTTCATAGCAGGTGTCTGTGATCGTTAACCGGCTGCTCTCGGAGTTACCGGATGATTTTATGTGCGGATTATGGAGATTGCCAGAGTGCTGTTATCGGGGATGAGCCGGATTTGTAAATACCTATAAATGAGTATATTTCCATTTATTTTGGCAGTCTGCTTCTTCCTAAGGCATGATGACATTTACCATGGATCAAAAAAACCCGGAGGCTTTTACACACTCCGGGTTTTGCTCTCAACGCCGATTTTATCAGCGTTATCTATCTCTGTTATTATCTCTTGATTTACCTGGTACTTGAATAACCCATTTTTTTCATTTCCACTTTTGTAGAGCAAGAAATCTGAGTAACTATGCCTTTATAAAATTATACCAAACGTCACCATTGTTATGCTTGTATTGATGGGCGTATCGTAATCAAAAATGCCGGAAGAGCCGCCGCCTGATACGTGTTCGGTGTATTCTACATTCAGGTCACCAAAGGTCGTTTCTACTGAAAATAGTAAAGCACTGTAGCGCAGATTAAAACCGAGTCCGTGACGGAGGCCATAAGCGAGCTCTTCTTCTACATAGAACCTTTGACTGAAATCGTCCATTTGAGCATCAATTTCAGGCGGTACTCCTAAAGAGAACATGGGATTGTAGAACAGGTCAACAACCAGGTTTTGCACGGGGCTGATTGCCAGCACCGGACCAATTTTGAAATCTACCAGGTGGAATGGAGTGCTTGCATTCGTATAAATCTCGCTTATATTTCCCCAGTTGGGGGTGGTTTGGGAATAGTGCAGGCCGTAGACCAGCCCCAGCTCAGCACGCAGAGATCCGCCTCCAATGTTGTTGACCGCGTGCCCGAGGGACGACATTCCATACGCACCAATGGTGAATCCGCTTTCAGCGCCAAATCCGGACTCACCTGAAAGCATGTCGGTAAATGAATTGTTCGGGCTTGGCAAAGTTCCATACATTCCGGCTGGATTTGCCCAGCCTCCTTTGATGATAAACTCACCATCAAAAAGGGATGTCTGGTTAGCGGTTGACCGCTCAGCTTGTCTCTCTTCCCGCTCTTCCTGGCCGCCGCCGGTAAACTGAGCAACAGCGTGAGTGCTAAAGGATAAAAGCAGAAAAATCGTTAGTAGTATTGAATAGCTATACGTTTTCATAAGTCAGTCGTTTATTTCGAGTGTATAAGTGTAGTAATTCGTGAAATGGTTGATTTGGTAATCATTAGTTTTCGGGAAAATTCATTCGCCACACGTTAAATTTCCCATCCTCATTTCCGCGCTGGGCAAGAAAGTAGACATGGTTGCCACCGGGCGACCAGACGGGGGATACGTCATGCCCGCCGTGAAATGTAAGCTGCTGCAGCTGGGTTCCGTTAATCCTGACGCTGTAAAGATCCAGGTTTTGAGGGCGGTTTGATGTTGATCGGGTGGTTCCAACCATCACAATGGTTTCTCCATCCGGGGAGATATTCGGGCTTGAAAATCCAATTTCTGAATCACGAATAATGACCGTTTCAGAACCTGAATTCATATTGATCATCCAGATTTCTCCGCGCCCTTTGCCGTCACTGCTGTTCCGGGTTACAATCAGGTTTTCACCGTCGGGGGTGAGCGCCGGTGTGAAACCGGATGAATACTGGGTTTGAATAGAGGTGTTGAGATTGGTATTCCAGATAAAATATCGGTCACCATGCTGTTTAGTAAAGTAGATCGACTCTCCGTCCGGGGCGAACATCGGGCCTACCGCCACACCATCGCTCTGGCTGGTTACCTGCCGGATTGCCGCTCCTTCAGTGGCATTAATCATGTTGATAGTGCGTACACCGCTGTTACCGGAACCTCCGCGCTCTGTAAAGGCAATCCATCTGTCATCGGGAGAGAAGCTCATATCCAGAATATCCCGGTTAAAGGTACGCTGTGTGGTAGCCTGGCCACCACTGAGGTTTCGGATAATGATGTTGTTGAAGCTGTTTTCACGGCGCATATAGGCAATTCGCTCGTGATCATTCGAAACGGCGATCATCGGAGCCGCATACCAGCGCAGCATCCCGTCTGTGTTGGTGAAGATGTTCGGAAAAACCAGGTTTTCGTCAGATCGCGTTATCTGTGTGAAATTGATGCCTCCTTCTTCTTCAACACTCACTTCATGATAGTTTACCAGCGCCCCGGAAGGCACGCAGCTGATTAGTAAGAGTGTAAGTGATATGGCCAGTAAGGGCCATATCAGATTAATTTTATTCATAACTCTGTTCGTTTGGTTGATAGTTAGGTTTCGCCGTCTACTTCATCAGCGTCAGCTTTCTAGTCTCTGTAAATCCACCCGCCTGGATGCGATAGAGATAGATTCCGCTCGACAGGGCAGAGGCGTCAAAGTTTACCGTGTGCCAGCCGGCGGTTTTTTGTTCATCCGCCAGAAGGGCGACTCGCTGGCCTAACATGTTGAAAACTTCCAGACGAACATCGGTTCTTTCTGGCAGGGCGTACTCTATTGTTGTAGTTGGATTGAAAGGGTTGGGATAGTTTTGGGTGAGGGCAATCTCATCAGGTAGATCAGAATCCCTTATGTCGGAAGATGTGGCTTCTCCCCCTAAAAATTTGAAATCGAGATAATCTAAATCGAACAAAGCCAACCCGTGTGATTCCTCTCCTTCCATTTCATTAAAACTCCCGCCAACATATAAGCTGTTTTCATGTGATGTAATGGCATACACAGTACTTGAACTACCTGTCGTTCCGAGCTCTCCGAGATTTGAATAGGCTCCATCAGAAATCCTATATGCAACAAGATTACGCGATCCCCTTTCCCTGATAATGTCAGGATGTTCTCCTGTAAATATCGAGTCGAATGACCCTCCTATATATAAAATACCATCCGCTATATGAAGAGCCGAAACCGTACCAGAAATATTAAATGGCAGCGTAGACCACGTTTCATCTTCAATATTATAAACCGCAACACCCCTTACCGAAATGTCATTTAATTCATGTATGGTACCTCCTACGTATATATTACCATCATGTACCGCCATGGCTTCAATAAAACCCCGGACCGATCCATATCTAAGGGAGGTGATCAAGGGCTGCCATTCCTGGGTTATCAGATCGTATACTATCATTCCTCCGGCAGGTTCTTCCTCCATTTCTGAGAAACGCCCACCGATATACAATTTATCATCAACAACTAAATGATCTCTTGGGGTATTATCAATACCGGGATCCAGCGCACTCCACTGTCGTGACTCAAGGTTACCCGCAGCCATGTAGGTGTCATTCTCATTATTAAAGTGCCGGTTTCCAACAGACGCTCCGGTAAATACGGCTTCATTCCATATCGCAAAAGTTTTAATAGCCGATAAGCGCAACTCACTTACCCCAACATCTAACCATTCATTATCATCTATATTGATTCCTGCAAATCGGTTTGAAGTAAAGCCATCACTACTAAGAGGTGAGTCGCCCGGCGGCACAATGTTAGTAAAATCGCCCCCCATATAAAGGGTATTTTCATGTATCTGTAAGTCTTTGATCCAGGACGAATTAACTCCGTTGTAGAGGTCTTTGTAAAAAGGGCTCCAGGAGTTCGTATCCAAGGAGTAAATGGCTATTGGCTGCGATTTGTTTGCATCTTCATCGTATGTTATAATTCTGCCTGATACGTACAGCCGATCATTAAGAGGAACAATAGAATAAACAGTTCCTTCACCAGGAATTCCAATTGGTGTCCATCCGTTTTGTGCCTCTGCAATGTCACTGATACAGAATGCCAGCACTGTAAGTACAAAAAAGTGGTTGAATATTTTTTTCATTTTATTCCAGTGGTTTAAGAGAATTAAAATTTTTGATCCGGTTTGAAAAAGACTATGTAATAAGACTGTCCGGTTATGGAGTGAATTCTTCCATACATATTGCAGTGTCCGGACCCAGTCAGTTTCAGGCAGACAGAAAAGTCTTCTGCCCACCTGTTGATGTCTACTTCATCAGCGTCAGTTTTCTGGTCTCAGTAAATCCACCTGCCTGAATACGATAGAGGTAAATTCCGCTCGACAGGGCAGAGGCGTCAAAGTTTACCGTGTGCCAGCCGGCGGTTTTCTGTTCATCTACGAGGATTGCAACACGTTGCCCGATGATGTTATAGACCTCCAGCCTGATCGGTGACGCTTCAGGTATGCCGTAGCGAATAAGCGTGGAGGGATTAAACGGGTTGGGGTAGTTCTGGCGAAGTGTAAACTCTGCCGGGATCTCTTCCCCTTCAATGGATGTAGCCATCCGGGTAGTGAATGACCAGACGTCGCTCCACTCTCCGATACCGCCGCCGCTTGATGCATTCACCCGCCAGAAATACTCCGTGCCTGAATCGAGATCCTCGCCAACCAGAAGTTCAGCTCCCTCTACACCGGAGGTATCAGCTACCAGGTCATCGCCCTCAAATGATTGGGTGAGCGACAGTTGCAGCCGGTATGACAGAGCATCGTCAGACGGCTCCCAGCTAAGCACCGGGCTGACTTCGATATCCGGAGCACCATCTTCAGGAGTTAATAGTGCAACCTGTGCCGGCGGGGCCGGCAGCGTGCTGAAATTCCACACGTTGCTCCACTCACTTTCGCCGCCATCATTCACAGCTTTTACGCGCCAGTGATAGGCGGAGTCAAAATCGATTAGCCCATCTGCCGCGAGGCTGGTATCGGCCAGTGTTGAATCAAGTACAACGTTTTCAAACGTGTTGCTTTCTGAAAGCTGAAGACGGTAGTGATTCACCTCTTCGCCGGCAAACCATATCAGTGATGTATCCGGCGCTACATCTGCAGTACCATCATTGGGGGCAAATAGCTCTACAACCTCAGGCTGTTCAGGGATGGTCGTAAAGCTCCAGGTACTGCTCCATTCACCGGTTTGCCACTGATTCAATCCGCGAACCTTCCAGTAGTACTGCGTGGAGAACCCGAGCTCATCCGCCAGGGAAATAGTGATTGTCTCTTCATTATCTATGGTCCCGGATCCTTCAACCGAAATGCCCGTTGAGTCTGAGATGATTTGAGTAAACTCATCATCAAGGGCGAGTCTGAACTCATACTCCTCAGCCGATTCACTGATTTGCCAGCTGAATTCCGGCATGAGGTTGACCGATGCGGTATCGCTGGCGGGAGATTGCAGCAGAATTTCAGCTACGTGATTCGGAACCTGGTTGTTGAAGAATACGGTATCGGCCGTTATTGCAGCACCGGATTCCTGAAGCGTAATCAATCGGCTTCCATCTGTACCAGTCCCGACGTTTTCCTCCCACACACCATTTTCGGCATCACCGGGTGGGGCGTAGTAGAATCTGTATTCTATTTCATCGCCCTCTTCACCGAACACATTTTCTGCAATCCCTTCATAGATTCCGGGTGAAGATTCTTCCATGAGTGTAAGGTCGAATCCATTGAAATCTGCCCTGATATAAACGTTTTCGCTCTCCGGATCGAACTTTTGGTCGTTTTCATATACGGACATATCTACCGAAAAGGTGATATCACGAAACGCATCAGAAATTGTAAACGATTCTGTTTTCGGAATACCCCAGGTGCCGGATTCACTCCGGGCGCGCACAGACAGGTTGTAATTTCCGGCTTCAAAACCGGATGTTGGAAGAAGGGTTTCGATATCGATCTCCACCCCGGGACTCACCTGGATGGCCGTTCCCTGCCCGGTTCCGGGATCATCCCCGAAGAAATATTCGAGTGAAGCGATCGGTTCCGGTTCCCCGACAACTCCTTCGGGTGTAATGTAGAAAGGCCGTGCTTCGGGCAGTCCCCAGCTTCCGCTCCCATTCTGAGCCCGAATAAAAAGGGTGTGGAAACCTGCATCCAGTGACGCCGTTGCCAGCGCATCCTGCAGATCGATTTCAGTTCCTTCCGTAATGCTTAGTGGGGTTCCATTACCGGTTCCCGGATCATCATTGAAGAAGTACTCCATCTGTGTGATGGGGGACGGCTCAGCCACGGAGGGAGCATCGGTGATGTAAAAAGGCCGAGCTTCGGGAAGCCCCCAGCTTCCGCTCTCATTTTGAGCCCGTACAAAGAGGGTATGGAAACCTGCATCCAGTGACGCCGTGGCCAGTGCATCCTGCAGATCGATGTCGGTTCCTTCCGTAATACTTACCGATGTACCACTGCCGGTTCCGGGATCATCATTGAAGAAGTACTCCATCTGTGTGATGGGGGATGGCTCAGCCGCTGAGGGAGCATCCGTGATATAAAAAGGGCGCGCTTCGGGCAGTCCCCAGCTTCCGCTCCCATTCTGAGCCCGAACAAAGAGGGTGTGAAATCCTGCATCCAGTGACGCTGTGGACACCACATCCTGCAGATCGATGTCAGTACCTTCCGTGATGCTCACCGGTGTTCCACTGCCGGTTCCCGGATCATCATTTAAAAAGTACTCCATTTGTGTGATGGGGGATGGTTCAGCCGCGGATGGAGAATCCGTAATATAAAAAGGCCGCGCTTCAGGCAGGCCCCAGTCGCCATCACTGTTTTGAGCCCGTATAAAAAGGGTATGAAAACCGGCGCTGAGCGATTCGGTCGTAATGGAGATGTTTTGGTCAATTTCCGAACCGCTGGTTATAGCTATGGATGTTCCGTTTCCATAGCCGGGATCGGTGTTGATGAAATACTCCATAGCTGTGATGTCGGACTTCGCCTGGCCGAGTGTCGGCAGAAATATCACACAGAGCAAGAGTGCAGAAAATCGTAATAAATATTTCATGATGTTCTCCTGATTTGTGATTAATTCCCTCTTGCGCGGATGGTTACGTCAAGATTCTGATCCTGTCCTATGAGTGCGGGAACATCTAATAGCTGGATAAGAGGTAAGGGCACACCGGTTATGTCGAATGGGTTTGAACCTCCGGAGATTCCCATGTCAGTACCATCGCTGCCGGCGTCAATGGCCGGGGAGCCGGCTTCAAGGTCAGGGTTCCATGCAAAATCCCATGCCGATCGGGTCTGTTCGAGATTTACGAACTGGGGATCCTGGCCTTCAATATTACCCGATCCTGTATTGCCTTCCTCCCCTATTGGAAACTGATCATTTGCCGGTGCAAAAAGCAGATTGTTGGTAAAGACCGTGTTTCTTGCACCATAGTTCGTGCTCGTAGTGATACCATTTCCGTAGAAGATATTATTTCTCACAACAGCGTCATCCAGTTTAAAAGGACTTCCCCCCGTATCATTAATAAAGAGATTATTGCGAATTACGGCGTTGTTATTAGCATGAATAAATGACGAATATGAAGTACTATTACTTCCGCGGGTAAAAATGTTGTTGGATATTAGTACGCTTCCTGAGTCATAAATATCCAGTGCGAACGTCGATGTACCAACACTGGAACGCCAAATATTGTTTAGGACAATCAACCCGCCAACAATGTCATCATTAACTGTAAAAACACGGTCGTCGAACACATTTTTACTGAACACAAGTTGATCTGCGCCTTCATGAATTTGAACGGTACCTGTAAACCACAATCCCATTGCGGAGCTGCCGGCAGAGTTGCTTTGGAAGTTGAGGCCATCGATTCGTGCAGGTACACTGGTTTCGTTATCAGGATTAAAGCCGACCCCGTAAAGCGATACTTTCTTGTTGATATCGGCACGCTCATACGTTGTGCTTCCAGGGATAATATGAATAATATCCCCGTCACTGGCCGCATCTACAGCCGCTTGAATCGTACCATATACATTGCTGCCGCCTGGTGTCCCGGCATTATTATTCACCACGTGCACAGATTGTGCATAGACATTACCAGTTATGGTAATCAGTGACAGGAGTGTGATTAGGGTGATTTTTATTGTGTTTTTCATTTTGATAGCTCTTTTTTATGAATTGTGACATTTAAAATGTTGGACTGAGGTATTGCTTTGAGACGAGACCTGTCAGGTTTCGGAAACCTGACAGGTCTTAATGAGAGTTGAATTAAAACTAATTCCCTCTTGCGCGAATCGTTACATCAAGGTCCTGATCGGTGCCAATCATGGCAGGCAGATTGAGCGTCTGGATGAGCGGACGCGGCACGCCGGTAAGATCAAAGGATGCGGAGCCGCCAAAAATTCCGAGATCAGATCCGTCGGTACCGGCACCGATGGCAGGAGAGCCGGTCTGGAGAGTGGGGTCCCAGGTGAAATTCCAGGTACTGTTTGTTGTAGCCAGATCCACAAACTGAGGATCTGCATTTTCCAGATTCCCGGAACCGGTATTATTATCCTCGCCGATGGGGAATTCACCCCCTTCAAATACAAGGTTATTTTGGAAAGATGTGTATTGAACGCGTGTAGCAGATGTACTTGTGCTATTAGGACGAATACCATAAAAGATATTGTTAAAAACCTGTGCGTTATTTAGCGAGCCAAAAGCTGAGTCGGTGCTTGAAGTTCCAATGAACATGTTATGAGAAATCAATGTTTGATTTCCCGCAGTAACATAGTGTGAAGATCTAATAAAAATATTGTTGGTTATTATGACATTTGAGGTGCTATTTCCGGTATGAAGATTTATAGTTGCCGAATTTGAACTACTATCTTCAAATAAGTTGTTTTGAATAATCAGGCCATTTATTGTACTGCTTACATTCTGCCTGATATTGCTACCAAACCGATTGTTTCTGATCGTCAGATTCGAAGTCGCAACATCACTATTTATTGTTATTCCGCTGAGCCAGAGCCCTTCAATGGTTGTTCCGTTTGCATTATTTTCAATGGTAATCTGACTAACCCTGCTCAGGATAGGCGCCTGCTTATCCGGATTGATCCCGATGCCGAAGATTTGGAGCTGCTTGTCAACTGTAAAACTGCCATAATTCTCCTGGCTGGGGACGATGTGAATAATATCTCCGTCAACGGCGGCTGTTATAGCGTCATCGACGGAGGTGTATACGTTGCTGCCCCCCGGTGAGCCGGGAGTGTTATTTACCACATGTATGGTTTGAGCGCTTAAAGTGACTGCTCCTGAGAGAAACAGAATGAATATGATGGTAAGAGTATGAAGTGGTTTCATGGTAATTGTTTTTATATAGGGTGCGTAGTTACTGTTTTCTTTATGGGGGATTGGATCATTTTCCCATCCCTGTATGTATCTAAACTCGATTAAAGCAATCCATCGCAGACTGTACATTTGTTCTGGTCTTCTGATGTAAGCCAACCATTTTCGTGGATTTAGACTATTATCGGGGAGTGGTCGCGTTCGTGAATACTTAGAAATGAGTATATTTGTGGTGTTTTTGCGAACACCCTCTCTCTTTTTGTTTAACCCTGAGCCTTCAGAATACAGATTGGTGTTCTATGGTATCACCTGCTATTCTCCTGATTTATTATCGAATTGATGGTATTAGATTATCTCGTACAAATAAATTAGGAAATTGTTACTTTGACCAAAGTTGGCACATAAATACTTGATAAATATCATCTGAATTACCCATGAAGTGGATTCATCAGAATGTGAAATATCTCCGGGAAAATCGACTCAGTGTCCATGATCCTCAAAAAGAGATAGACAGAGCCCTTGAAAGCATAAAGAGTTTCAAACCCATTGGGAATCAATTTGTCTATGCTGCAAGTTACTTTACGGAGGATCTTTCCATGCCTTATATATCATCCGGTGTAAAACGTGTATTGGGATATGAGCCTCAGCAGATCAAAAATCTCTCCTTTTTTTATGATCGGATTCACCCGGATGACCTTGACTCAGTCAAAGATCTGACTGCAGATGCAATAGATGCTTTATCGGGTAAATCCGGTATCAAGCTGCTTGACCATGTTTTTCATCTTACCTATCGCATGAGGCATAAAAACGGAAGTTATGTGAATGTGCAGCGGCAAACCGGTTTGCTCACAAGGGATGGCAATCACAATATGCTCACGTCATTCGGGATTTATACGGATGTAACTCACCTAACCAATAGCAGCGAAGTTCAGGCGATGATGAGCGGGCCGGAAATTCCCGGATTTAATTTTGGAACTCCGGAATCCAACTCAAATCCTAACTTCACAAAACGCGAAAAAGAGATTATCGATGAACTTGCCGCGGGATTGAGCAGTGATGAGATTGCAAAAAAACTATTCATAGCCAAAGTTACGGTAAATACCCATCGGCGAAATATTCTGCGAAAAGCCGGTGTAAGCAATACCGCCGGTTTGATTGCATATGTATTTAAAAATGGGCTTTAAACCGGGTTAACTCTCCCTGGAATCAACAAAAGAGATGTATTCGGCAAGTAAGCTATTAACAGCTTCAGAGGCCTCAAGCTGAACACAATGCCCTGCTTCGGGAATAATTTGAGGGCTGTTTTGCCAGCCGGTTGATTCGGCAATTTCCTTCACGTAGTCTGCATTGATCAGCTCATCCTTTTCACCCAATACCAGTGCAGGTGCAATTCCAATGCTGACGAGTTCCCGTAATTCGTCTTTATAATCACCGGTTGCAACTGATTGCCCCAGGCTGCTTCTGAGTGTTGGATCTGTTTTCGAAAAAGCATTTTTGATTTTTTTCGAAGCGTCAGCCGAACCGTTATGCATGGAGTCTGCAAGAATGTCCAGCTCTTCTCTTGTTAATTCATCTTTGAAAAGCAGACCCATCGCTGGGTGATCATTAAAAGGAGCTGCCGGCATTTCTGATGTTGTAAGCGGAGGTGTGCCCATTAAAAAGAACCCCTTCAAACCGTCAATATCTGAAGCTGCCTGGATGCACAGATGGCCGCCCAGTGAATGCCCCATAAGAATAAGGTCCTCATCAATCACATTTCCGGCAAATTCACTGATAAAGTCAGCCATCCCTTTAATCGAAAACCGGGATGTATCAGTTTTACTATTTACCTCAGTATCTCCATTGCCCGGTAAATCCACTGCAATCAGGCGATATTGATCAAGCTGTTCAGATTCAAGCTGAGGGAGAAACGTTTCTTTTGACAATGAGTTGCCATGCACCATCAGAATGGTTGCAGAGGCATCATTTGCGGTTTTTTCAAAATACGAAGCGTGACAGGAAGAGAGTTTAACAGATTTTTTTGAGAGCATATTATCTGAAAGAGATTGGTTAATGGGAACCCACAAACCTACCATTGTAATTTTAAATATAAAAAAACTCAACCCTGATTGGAGCCCGCCACAATCAGGGTTGAGTTTCTTTAAGGGTAAATCTATTCTCTCAACACCCATCACATAAACTTCTCAAATCATTGCAATAGTATATTTCTATTTATTCCGGAACTCATATGAGTAAATGATTTGGTAAGTTTACACCATAGAAAATAGGTGATAAAAAATTTAACGTAAAAAAAGCGGCATATGGACACTTCAGAAAAAAATAACACTGGCAACGAATCCTCAACCAGGCAAGATAAACAAACTACAGGCAACGAATCCTCAACTAATCAAGAAAAATCCGAAAGCAAATGCCCATTCCACAACGGCAACGGGTCTTACCGGGAAGTAGCCGGAAGCGGTACAAAAAACCACGATTGGTGGCCGAATAAATTAAATATAGACATACTCCGCCAGCATTCATCGCTTTCAAATCCAATGGGCGAAGATTTCGACTACTCAAAAGAGTTTCAAAAACTGGATTTGTATGAGGTAAAAAAGGATCTGCATGAGTTAATGACCGATTCACAGGAATGGTGGCCGGCAGACTGGGGGCATTATGGCGGGCTTTTTATTCGAATGGCATGGCACAGCGCCGGAACCTATCGTGTAGCTGACGGCCGCGGCGGGGCAAGCACCGGAAACCAGAGATATGCACCACTGAATAGCTGGCCAGATAACGTGAGTCTCGATAAAGCGCGCCGGCTCTTATGGCCAATTAAACAGAAGTATGGAAAAGCACTCTCCTGGGCCGACCTGATGATTCTTACTGGAAACGTAGCCCTGGAATCCATGGGTTTTGAAACATTTGGTTTCGGCGGCGGCCGGGCAGATGTCTGGGAGCCGGAAAAAGATATTAACTGGGGTCCGGAACATGAATGGCTTGGAAATGAGCGGCATGATGATGACGGAAACCTGGAAGGACGCCTGGCAGCGGACCATATGGGTCTGATTTATGTAAATCCTGAAGGCCCCAACGGAGAGCCAGATCCGGCAAAATCTGCAAAATTTATACGACAGTCATTCAAACGAATGGCCATGAATGATGAAGAAACCGTGGCGCTGATTGCCGGCGGCCATACCTTCGGAAAAGTGCACGGCGCTGCACCGGAAGACCATAACGGTCCCGATCCTGAAGCCGCACCAATGGAACAGATGGGACTTGGCTGGGCCAACAGTTATGGAACTGGTAAAGGAGCTGATACCATCACAAGTGGTCTTGAAGGCGCCTGGACAGAAAACCCAACTCAATGGGATATGGGATTCTTTGAGAACTTATTTAAGTACGACTGGGAGCTGACCAAAAGCCCGGCTGGTGCATGGCAGTGGGAGCCGAAAGATGGTACGGGAGACGGAACTGTACCGGATGCCCACGATCCTGATAAGAGGAACGCGCCAATGATGCTCACAACCGATCTTGCATTAAAAGTAGATCCTGAGTACGAGAAAATTTCACGCCGTTTCTTAGAGAATCCTGATGAGTTTGCCGATGCGTTTGCACGAGCATGGTTTAAACTCGTTCATCGCGATATGGGTCCGAAATCACGATATCTTGGCCCGGAAGTTCCCGAAGAGGATTTAATTTGGCAGGATCCAATTCCTGAAGTAGATCATGAACTGGTGAACGAACAGGATATTGATTCACTGAAAGGTGAGATTCTTAACTCCGGACTCACTGTCTCTGAACTGGTTTCAGCAGCATGGGCGTCCGCATCAACCTATCGCGACTCTGACAAGCGCGGGGGTGCGAATGGTGCCCGGGTTCGACTGACTCCTCAGAAAAACTGGGAAGTAAATAATCCGAGACAGTTATCTAAAACACTGAATACCCTCGACGGTATCCGGGAAAATTTTAATAATGCTCAATCAGGAAATAAGAAAGTTTCTCTTGCAGACCTGATCGTATTAGGCGGATGTGCAGCAATCGAAAAAGCAGCCAAAGATGCAGGCCATGCTGTCACAGTACCTTTTACTCCAGGACGGACCGATGCGTCAGAAGATCAGACAGACGCCGAGTCATTTGAATGGATGGAACCGGAAGCCGACGGATTCCGAAACTATTTCAAACCAAACCCGAAGCGTAAAGCTACATTCGAAGAATTGCTGGTCGATAAGGCTCAGCTGATGACACTGACTGCACCCGAAATGACGGTGTTGATTGGCGGGATGAGAGTGCTGGATACCAACTACAACGGAACCCGGCATGGCGTTTTTTCAGATAAACCGGAAACACTTTCCAACGATTTCTTCCTCAATCTTCTCGATCTTAGCTACGAATGGAAACCCACTTCAGAAGAAAGGGAACTGTTTGAAGGGCGGGATCGTGACACCGGCGAAGCCAAATGGACTGCAACTCGGGCTGACCTTATTTTCGGTTCAAATTCCGAGCTTCGCGCACTTGCCGAAGTATATGGAAGTGCCGATGCAGAGGAGAAGTTTATACAAGACTTCATCAACGCGTGGGATAAGGTGATGAACCTCGACCGCTTTGATCTGAAGTAAAGAAAGGATCCGCTTATAACGCGGAAAAAATATAAAGGCAGTTCTGATTTATTTCAGGACTGCCTTTTTTTGTTTATAACTTGAGTTCTATTGATAATCTATTTCATTTATTGAGTATCAAGTCTACCCTAAAAAGGGACTCATTTTTTAAACACGCAGCGTAAGCGTAGTGAAATTTAGAGGGGTGTACATCGGGTTTTTCACAGATCTGATGGACATCCCCCTCAATCCCCCTTTTCTAAGGGGGACTTTTTTATCCATAATTCAAGAACTCAGGTTTATAGCTTTTAGGTTCAACTACCACGCTAAACCACTTCAGACAAGCTGCTCTGCTTTTTTGAACAGGATATTGTTCTCTAAATGAACATGTTTATGAAGGTCTTCTTCAAATCCGGCCAGGTTTTGATATAATATTTGCCAGGTTCGGCAGGCTCCTTCTGGCGGATTGAAATTGTTACTCAGCTGCCTGATTTCCTTCATCAGATCTCCGGCATTTTCATGCTCCGATTCCATCTGCTCCAGTTCCTTCCGGAGTGATTGGTTCATCTCTTCAGAAACGGACTCACCCCGCATACGGGTTTCATAGATCTCCCGGATTAAGGGAAACACCCGCTGTTCTTCAGATTCAAGGTGGTCGAGCATTTCCTGTGAGAGAGCAAGAAACAATTCGTAGATCTTCACATTTTCAGGATGCCTTTCACCATGTACTCGGGCCACTTTTTCGGCATAGCCGGTAATTTCTGATGTTTTGGTTCGCACAAATCTATGATGCGTTTTTTCTATATGATCGATTAAAAAACCGGGCTCCCAGGCGCTGTAGTTTTGGTCCGGGTTTTCATTGGTCTGTGCAACAAGGATTAATTTTTCCAGCACATCTTTAATTTCCAATCCTTTAGTCCGGCACGCCTTTTCAAGCGTAATTCCGCCCCCGCAGCAAAAATCAATACCAAACTCTTTAAAAATTCCTGCTGCATGATAATTACCAGCTACTATGTCGCCAATTCGTTCGGTAGCCAGATCGCTTTGTTTTACATCTGTTTGTTTCATGGATAACGTATTTAGTTGAAATAATCGGTGATACGGCACATTGTCAAAGTATATATCTGAAATGGCACCGGTGTGACTTCATTTAAGAAAGAATAAAAATGTGAAGCCAATATAAATATTTAAGAGTATTTTGTCTTTTATAAAATTTCACTCTATCTTTCTCATTCCGTTTTAAAAACTATGATTAATTAAATACCATGTTTCAAAACCAACACACATTTCATATTCCGGTGATGGGAACCGGGCACTCTATTGATACTCCCATTCGCGTAGCTCACCTGGGCATTCATTCCGTGATATCTGTAGTGGATGACCTGCTTTGCGAAAAAATCAGAAAACATTATTGCAGTGAATTTGATCTGGCATATAAAAATATACCCAGGTCAGCTGTGGATGGGCGTGCCGAACGAATTAAAGCCTATCTTGAGACGGTACATGAAATTGTTACCCGAAAGTTTCAAGAAATCAAAGAGTTACCGTTATTTGAAGGCAATGAAAAAGATCGCTATTTCAATCTATTACCGGGTTCCAATCCATTAAAGAGCGCTTACCAGTTTATCGAACATCTTTCTGATCGTGAGATGAGAGAGCGTCTGATTGAAGATCTGAATAACAAAATGCGTCCGGGTTCCATCGACGTGAATATTATGGCCAAAGTGGATGCCCTGGGTACGGATAAAGATGATCAGCCTCTGAGCAGTGAGTACAGCGACGCAAGTGCCGCTCTTCGGGGGTATGCCAACAGTTCGCTGTCATCCTCTCTTGTACTCTCGGCCGGTTTTAACCCCCGGTTATACAGTTATATTTCTGATTTTAAAGATTTTTACAGGGACACATCAGGCGAGATTAAGAAGAAGGTTATTTTAAAAGTCAGTGATTTCCGATCCGCCCTGATACAGGGGAAATTTCTTGCCAAAAAAGGTATTGAAGTGGCTGAATTCCGAATCGAATCAGGACTGAATTGCGGAGGACATGCGTTTGCCTCGGATGGTTCATTGCTTCCTGTACTTTTAGAGGAGTTTCGTGAAAAGCGGGATCAGTTGAGGGAGACGTTTCTTCCAATGGTTCAGAGTTTCTATGAAGCGCAGGGCTGGGAGTACCCCGAAGTGAGTGATGAACAGCAGTCGCCCCGCATTACTGTGCAGGGAGGAATTGGAACAAACGGCGAAATGGAGCGTCTGCTTACAGAGTATGGAATGGATGCAACAGGCTGGGGGAGTCCCTTTTTATTGGTTCCGGAAGCTACGTGTGTTGATGATTTTACATCACAGCTTCTGGCCAATGCAGCAGAAAAGGATCTGTACCTGAGTGGCGTATCACCGCTGGGTGTGCCGTTTAACAATATCCGGGGATCGGGGTCAGCGATTCATACGGAAGAACTTATCAAAAAAGGGAAACCGGGTTCTAAATGTCCCAAGGGCTTCCTGGTGTCAAATACTGAATTTACGGAGAATCCAATCTGTACAGCATCGGCCGAGTACCAGATACTGAAAATAAATTCCATTGATGAGAGCGCTGATACAGAAGAGGAGAAGGAGAGGCAGAAAAATAAAGTTATGGAGAAAACATGCCTCTGTACCAACCTTGGGACCGGTTCGCTGATCCGACTCGGAATCATGAAACCTACATACGGCCGCCAGGCGATCTGTCCGGGTCCCAACATCGCATGGTTCAATCGCGAATATTCGCTGGATGAGATGGTGAATCACATCTACGGCCGGGGAGAGTCACTCGTACCGGAAGAGCGTCCGCATATGTTTGCCAAGGAGCTTGTCATGTATGTGGATTACATCAGTGAACTATCATTGCTGACTGATCCGGGTGATGCAGAGTGGAAAAAGCTGGTTCGAATGCAGAAAAACCTGGAAAAAGGGATGGATCTCTGTATGGAGATTGCCGAAAGTGAAGCGTATGAAGGCGAAAACCTGGAATCACTGCGCCTCACTGTAGAAAAGCAGAGGATGCGGCTTGCAGATATTTTCCAAAATAATTTAGTCTTGTAAATACAATATTGTCAGCGGCTTATTAAGATTTTATTGATCATTTTCAGGAGCAATCAAACCGAATAAAGTTGACAATAATGTTAAAAGGGCTTAATTTAAGATAAAGTACTCTTAAAACTTATATATAAAAAAGATGCTACTGTCAAAAACTTGTATTTACGGATTGAGAGCTTCGGTGCTGCTGGCTGCCAAACAGGGTACGGAGTATGTGACAATCCGTGAATTGAGTGATGAGTTAGGTATCTCATTCCATTTTTTGACAAAGGTGCTGCAGAAACTGACAAAGTCTGAACTACTTATATCTTATAAGGGACCGAATGGTGGAGTAAAGCTGGCTAAAAATGCTGCTGCAATTACCTTTATGGATGTAGTGATATCGATAGACGGTGATTCCATTGTTCATGAGTGTGCACTTGGTCTGCCCGGATGTGGTATACTTAAGCCTTGTCCATTGCATAGCCAATGGTCAGGGTTGAAAGAGAACATTCTAACCATGATGACTACCATAAGTCTTGCTGATTTAGCCGGTAATCATGATGATATTTATATGCTGTTTCAGGAAGCCAAAAAATTAGATATGGACTGATTTTTTTACCCATAAATAAGACTTAATACTCTTAAATCATGATTTTCAACTACTTAACAATTATTGAATACGCAAAAACACCACCATCTATAAACCATTGTAAGGCATTTTCTTACAAAGGGTACAGGCCCCGGACTACCAAAAAGCTTTAAATCTAACACTACCTTTTAATCGTAAAAAATAAGATAGAAAACACAAAAGTTATGAAACTAAGAATATTACTCCCCCTATTAGCGGCATCTCTCATTTTATTTGCTTGTGGAAATAACGGTGAGAGCACAGACAGGACCGGAGCTGCAGCCGAAACCGAAGAACAGGGACTTACTGATTTTGAACTCGAGCACGGCGTTGGACCCATCACCGAACGAGTGGATGTTGGCGATGACATTGATGGTGAATTGGTAACAAAAGGTCGCAACATCTACGAAATGAAATGCGAAATGTGTCACAACATGGAAGGGCGGATGGTTGGGCCTGAACTTGGTGATGTAATGGAGCGGCGCAGCCCCGAGTTCGTGATGAACTTTATCCTAAACCCATCCGGTATGGTGCGCGAGCACCCGGAAGGTCAGCGACTGCTGCAGGAGTATATGACCGCCATGCCCTATCAAAACGTGAAAGAAGATGAGGCAAGAGCGATTGTGGAGTTCCTCAGAGATTACAACAAAAACAACTGATACAATACCAAACCTACAAACAACAGAACAATGAAGAATCAAAAATCAAACAAACTACGCAGCTTATTGGTGGGCGTTGGCCTGATTGCAGTTGCCGGCCTCATCTTTGCCGGATGTCCCTCGCAACAACGTGTGATGGACAGCGGTGATGCTGCACAAAAAGTGTACGTGGCTCCAGGTGAGCATGACGAATACTACGGCTTTTTCTCCGGTGGCTACAGCGGCCAGTTAAGCGTGTGGGGATTGCCTTCATCGCGCTTTCTAAAAGTAATACCGGTATTTTCACAGGATCCTGAAACCGGTTATGGCTACTCAGAAGAGACCAAGCCTCTCCTGCAAACCAGCTACGGATTTATCCCCTGGGATGATTCCCACCATCCTCATATTTCCCAAACCGATGGGAATGCCGATGGACGCTGGATCTACATCAATGCCAATAATACACCACGTATTGCACGGATTGATCTGAAAACATTTGAAACCAAAGAGATCCTGGAGCTGCCAAATACGGGTGGTAACCACGCATCTTCCTTCGTAACTGAAAATTCAGAGTACGTAATCGGAGCTACCCGTTTCAGCATTCCGTATGAAATGGATCTGGATGTGCCGATCGATAGCTACAGCGATGAGTTCAGGGGAGCGCTTTCCTTTATCGAACTCGATCCGGAGACCGGAATGATGAATATGGATTTCCAGATTCTTGTACCTCCATATAACTATGACCTTGGACGTGCAGGAAAAGGCCCATCTGGTGACTGGGTGTTCTTTACCACCTACAACACAGAAGAAGCCCACACCATGCTTGAAGTGAACGCTTCACGGTATGATAAAGATTACATCGCGGCCGTAAACTGGAGAAAAGCAGCTGAGTTGGTTCGCAATGGCGCCGGTGAAACGATGGATGCCGAGTACTATCACAACTATTACGAGGGCAACCAGGGAATCGCTATCAATGATGTTAAAAACCAGGTTACTGTTTTGACACCGGAAGATGGACAGGATTTCATCTACTTCCTGCCGACTCCTAAATCACCTCATGGTGTGGATATTGATCCAACCGGTGAATATATCGTTGCTGGTGGTAAACTTGCGACAGTCATCCCGGTTCACTCTTTCTCTCAAATGATTGATGCGATTGAAAACGAGCGGTTTGATGGTCACGTGGAAAATATTCCCATCCTCGACTACGATGCAACAATCGTAGGTGAAGTAGAAAATCCGGGTCTCGGACCGCTTCACACCGAGTTTGATGGCCGCGGATATGCTTACACCTCCGTATATATCTCTTCCGAGATTGTGAAATGGTCGCTTGATACATTCGAAGTAGTGGACAGAATTGACGCCTACTATTCCATCGGTCACCTGATGATTACCGGCGGCGACACTAAAAATCCGGATGCGCGCTACATGATTGGTCTGACCAAGACCGCGAAAGATCGCTATCTGCCAACAGGACCGAAGCAAAATCACCCGGCGCAGCTGTATGATATCTCCGGCGACAGAATGGAGCTTCTGCTCGACTTCCCGACGATTGGCGAGCCTCACTACGCGCAGGCGATCCATGCAGATTTAATTAAAGATAATGTAGCACAAATCTACGAAATGGAAGATAACGATCACCCGCATGCGCTTCGAAGAATTGCGGACAACCGTATTGAGCGTGATGGTGATGTAGTGCGGGTCTATATGGGATCTGTAAGAAGTCACTTCCGCCCTGACAACATCGAGGGAATTCGTGTGGGTGACACCGTTTACTTCCACCTCACAAACCTTGAGCAGGAGTGGGATGTGGTACACGGAATCGGAATTAAAGGAGCCAACAACGCTGAGATTCTCGTAGCACCGGGTCAGACTAAAACCCTGAAATGGGAGCCGACCCGAACCGGAATCTATCCGTTCTACTGCACCGCTTTCTGCTCTGCCCTCCACCAGGAGATGCAGGGATACGTGAGAGTATCTGCAGCTGATTCGGATGTGGAATTAACCTGGCGAACAGGTACCAATTAATAGACACGGGTTTACCCTTCATCCGGTAGCAATGCCGGGTGTTTGATCCCAATCCCGGATCCGGCCTCAACTCCGGATCCGGGAATTTTTAACTGTTCTTTTTTTTGATGATGGGGTTTAGTCTCCCCTCGAGGGGAGTACGGCGAAGCCGGGAGGGGTGTTCATCCCCCTGTTCGCTCCGCTCACTTCCCCCTTCGAAGGGGGACTAAAATTCCACTCTCAAGAGGGGACCATTCAACCCCATCATCAAAAAAAATCCAGTTTCACATATAGGAAATTAAACCATGAAAATTCAATCAAAAATAATGATGGCTTTGGGCGCTCTGATGCTCATCGGACTCTATTACCAGCCATTTTGGACGATCAACATGTCGGCTCCGCAATACCCGGAAGGGATCGGTATGCACATTCACATAGATGACGTAACCGGACACAACCGGCACGACCTGCAGAGTATCAACACACTAAACCATTATATCGGGATGGCGGAAATTCATAAAGAAGATTTCTGGGAGTTCGAGATCATGCCTTGGGTTATAGGCTTCCTGATTGCGTTTGGCCTGCTGGCCGCCGCAGTTGGAAATATAAAGCTGGTAATTACATGGCTTGTGTTGATGGTGCTTCTGGGTATAGTAGGACTGGTCGATTTTTACATGTGGGGACATGAATATGGCCATAATCTGAGTCCTGATGCACCGATTAAAGTGCCGGGCATGAGCTATCAACCGCCACTTCTTGGATGTAAACAACTTTTAAATATCAACGCCTGCTCCTGGCCCTACACCGGGTCGATTTTCATTGGCCTTTCTATGGTGCTGGCCGCAGGAGTTGTCTGGATTGAAAAATTCAAAAAATAACGGATCAACACAATGAAGAGTAAACTATCAGCTATGCTTATTCTCCTTCTGCTTGTTGCAGCGGGATGCAGTGAGCAGACAGAGACCAACAACAATGTATTCACATACACCAATCACCTTGATATTGATTATGGTGAGGATATCTGCGCTTACACCAACAAGCCGATTGAACGGGTACGGTTTGGCGGACGGATGATAATGAATGAGGGAGAGGCCCTGAAATTCATGTCAGCCGAAGCCACCGCAGGGTACTACCTGGAGATGGAAAATCGCGATCAGGTCAAATCGATCGAAATTGTAGATTTCGCCCATGGCCAGCAATACCTGCCCGTTTATGAACTTGTATACCTGCAAAGCAGCCTTCAGCCCAGCCCGAACGGACTGTTCCTGACGCCTGTGGATGCATCCAACGAAAGGATGAAAAACTATATCTATGACGCATATCCCGGCACATTTTACAGCTGGGAAGAAGTACTGGAGCTGGTCAGCGAGGAATGGGATCTCCCCGCCGCCGATGCTCGTGAGTGATGATTAAACTCTCCCCTCGAGGTGAGTACGGCGAAGCCGGGGGGTGTCAATCCCCTCTCGAGAGGGGACAGTCACGCCGACGGCGTGACAGGGGTGTGTTAGTGAGGGTTGCAAACCTTTGATTAAATCATAATCAGATCAACGTTCAGTAACATCCCCCAGAGCATACGCTGCACGCGTCTGCTCGTCCCCCTTCAAAGGGGGACTTTTAATCACAAAACCATAATCAACCCCAAAACTCCTTAAAGAGTCCCCCCTCTCTACCTGTAGAGAGGGGGCAGGGGGTGAGTAAGGGGTGAGTCAAACGGATCAACAATGAAGGGTAAATTTAAAATAACAACACTTTTAGCAATGCTGCTGATCGTGCTCACAGCATGCGAACCCGAACCGCAGCCGATTCAGTTCGGAAGCGACCAGGGTGACTACTGCCGCATGATGATTACCGAACCGCAGTTTGCATCGCAAATCCTCAACAATCAGGGGCGCGCTTTCAAATTCGACTCCATTGAATGCATGGCGGCCTACGCACTGACGGCTGAAGACTCAGATAACTTCCACTCTCAGTGGGTTCCCAACTTTACCAACCCTGATGAATGGCTGCAGGCCGAAGACGCCTTTTTTCTCCACAGTGAAACCCTGCGAAGCCCGATGGGCCTATATCTCTCAGCTTTTCCCGACCGGGAAACGGCTGAAGAATTTCTGCAGGAATACCGGGGAGAAATCGTGGGCTGGAACGAGGTGAAAGAAATTGTACGATCCGAATGGCTGACCGGCAACGGTAACAGCCAGCATACGCACTAATTTTATTTGGAGAAAACCATGAAACTCAGAATCACAATCTTACTATCGCTGCTGTTTATCATCACAGGTTGTTTTAGTGCCAAAGTGGTTCAGGCGCAGCATGCCGATCATCACGAGCACTGCGAAACTGAACATGTAAGCATGCACACATCTCACCAGGTAGCTTCACCGGCGGGAATTATGGGTGATCACGTGCACAGCAAAGGAAGCTGGATGTTTTCCTACATGTACATGGGTATGCAGATGGACGGACTCTATGACGGCCGTTCGGAATTAAATTCCACACAGCTGAATAGAAATTATGAAATGACGCCTGATAATATGTTTATGCAGATGCATATGATCGGTGCAATGTATGCGGTGAGTAACCGGGTTACGCTGATGGCAATGGTTCCGTTTCTTCAAAAAGAGATGGGGCATTTTCATACTGGACACCAACACCATCAAAGCAGCATGAACAGTGCCGGACTGGGAGATATCAAACTGTCTGCCATCACACCACTCTACAGGAAAAACGGAAACAATCTGATCCTGAACGGTGGCATCATACTTCCAACAGGATCTATTGATGTGGCTTCGGATGGCCATATGGGCATGGAATCGCGTATGGGCTATGGAATGCAGCTGGGTTCAGGAACAACGGATCTGCACGGGTTGATCAGCTACTCCGGTCAGGCCGGAAACTGGGGATTCGGCTCGCAGGTCGGCGGTTTGATTCGGCTAGGAAATAACAGCGAACAGTATCGTCACGGCAACAGTGCCGAGCATTCCGTTTGGTTAGGACGTCAGATTGCGTTCCCGCTAACGGCTACGGTCCGGCTGAACTCAACCTGGCAGGATCATATCCATGGTCAGGACAGCAACATCAATCCAGCGATGATTGCCACTGCAGACCCGTATTGCTACGGCGGACTCCGAAGCCGGGCAATGGGCGGACTTAATCTGCAATTGGGTTCTGTTCTTCCAGTGAGCGGCACCTTTGGAGTTGAAGCCGGTGCGCCAATCTACCAGAATTTGAACGGCCCGCAAATGGGTGAAAGCTGGATGATTCTTTCAGCTATTCGAATCTCACTATAGCCATGAAACGTAAAACCTACATATCACTTTTACTGCTCGGAATAATCTTGTTACCTGGACTTCTCGCAGCACAGCAGATCCGCGTGTCACCCGATGGTGAAGTTCGAAGCATCAAAGAGGCCGTGGAGATGGCTCAGCCCGGAGATCATATCCTGGTTGAGGCGGGAACGTATACGGAGAGTGAAATCAAAATCACCAAACCGCTGACGCTTGAAGGCGTGGATCGTCCTGTGATTGACGGCAACCGGGAGGGGAATATCCTGATTATTCGCGCCGACAGCGTTACGGTGAAGGGGTTCATGATCAAGAACACCGGCCGTAGTTACGTCCGTGATTACTCCGCCATCCTCCTTGAAAATTCCAAGGACTTTCTGATCGAAGATAACGACCTGGATAACGTCTACTTTGGCATCTACCTGGCGGAAACAGATAGGGGGATTGTCCGCGGCAACCGGATCGAATCATACGACCGGCGTGAAGCCGCCTCGGGCAATGGCATTCATCTCTGGAGTGTGAGGAATCCCAAAATTCTAGACAATACGGTTATGGGGTTGCGTGATGGAATCTATCTTGAGTTTGCCGAAGGAGCCGAAATCTCCGGAAACCGAAGCAATGATAATAACCGGTATGGCCTGCACTTTATGTTTTCGGATAACAGTGTGTACCACAATAATATTTTCCGAAGAAACGGGGCCGGTGTTGCGGTGATGTACTCCGAAAACGTGGATATGACTGAAAATTTATTCGAACATAATTGGGGGGCATCGGCATACGGACTGCTGATAAAAGATATGCAAAAAAGCCGAATTGAAAGCAATCGCTTCTATCGAAATACAGTTGCCATCTATTCAGAATCCAGCTCTGATATCAGCATCCATCGGAATAATTTTGAGCTGAATGGATATGCCGTAAATATCAAATCGAGCAGCCGGAACAACAATTTTACAGAAAATAATTTTATCGAAAACAGTTTTGATGTAACCACCGACAGCCCCCGAAATCCCAACACGTTCGACAGTAACTACTGGAGCCAATACGAAGGCTACGATTTGGACCGCGACGGAATCGGGGATGTACCCTACCGCCCGGTGCGGTTGTTTTCGGTGATCACGCAGCGTCAGCCTGAAGCTCTGATTCTTCTCAGAAGCATGCTGATTACCTTGCTCGATACCGCAGAACGAATTATGCCGGTTTTAACACCACAGACGCTGACGGATGAACGTCCAAAAATGGAGCGAATTCAATGATACGAATAGAAAATTTATTTAAGCAGTTTGGGGACCTCGATGTCCTTAAAGGAATGAACCTGGAGATCCCTGAAGGTCAGGCTACAGGCATTGTAGGGCCAAATGGTGCCGGCAAAACCACAATGATAAAAACACTGCTGGGCCTGGTCAAACCCGATTCCGGCATGATCCATGTGGATGGAGTAAAACTTAACGGTAACTGGCTGTACCGCGAAAATCTCGGATATATGCCACAGGTTGCCCGCTATCCGGAAAACATGAAAGTATATGAACTTCTGGAATTCATCAAAGGCCTCAGGAACCAGGAAGCTGTATTTGAACAGGAATTGATTGAGCAGTTTAACCTGGGCCCTGAGATGGAAAAGCAGTTGCGCACGCTGTCGGGAGGTAATCGTCAGAAAGTAGGCGCCACGCTGGCGATGATGTTCGACCCGAAACTGCTCTTTTTTGATGAGCCCACAGCCGGGCTCGATCCGCAGGCGAGCCACAAGTTCAAGCAGCGTGTACAGGCTGAAAAAGAGCGCGGCAAAACTGTGATTATCACCTCGCACATTATGAGCGAGCTGGAGCAGCTGGTGGATCACGTGGTCTTTATCCTGGATGGGAAAATTCGCTATTACGGATCGATGCAAAACCTGTTAACCGAAAACAAAGAGGAGCGTCTGGAAGGAGCTATCGCAAAAATGATGGATCAAAAAATCCCTTCTTGAGAGGGGAAATGCGAAAACAAAATGGCGAAGCCAATTTTGTTAAACGAGGGGTGTGTTACGTGAAGTTGATGATCACTGACAAAGAAAATGTTCAGATTAACGCTCCGTAACACCCCTCGCCTTCGCTACGCTTCGGCACTCCCCTCCAGGGGAGACTAAACAAAGCCATCAAACTTAAATCAAATTAAAACCTAATTATTGAGTTCCCCCTCTCTATCCCGATAGAGAGGGGGACAGGGGATGAGTCCCATGAAACTACTACTACACATAGCCCAAAATGAATGGAAATCTCTAATCCGCGGAAAGTGGGTCATCGGGTATGGATTGATCTTTTTAATCCTGACCGATACTCTGCTCCGGTTCGGAGGCGGCGGCCCAGAGGTTTTGCTGAGCATCTCCAACGTGATGCTGCTTTTTATCCCGCTGGTCGGGATGATTTACGGAATCTTATACATCTACCAGTCACGTGAATTTGTGGAGCTTCTGCTCACGCAGCCCATCAACCGAAAAACGCTCTACTGGGGACTTTTCGGTGGAATATCCCTGCCGTTGACCGCAGCGTTTATCCTTGGCGCTATTCTGCCGCTGAGCTGGCATGGAATTGTAATGCAGGATTTTGTTGCATCTGCGATGGTACTCGGCCTGGGTGGTGTTCTGACCCTTATTTTTGTCGCTCTTGGATTTGTCCTGGGGCTCGCTTTTTATGATGACCGTATCAAAGGGTTCGGGTTTACCATCGTGATCTGGCTCTTCATGGCTATTTTGTATGACGGATTGATTCTGATGGCGGTGTTCACGTTTGGCGATTACCCGCTTGAGCAGTTTGTGATTGCGGCCACGATGTTGAATCCAATAGATCTTGCAAGAATTATGGTGCTGCTGGAATTCGATATCTCCGCACTGATGGGCTACACCGGGGCAGTGTTCAACCGATTTTTTGGTTCAAGTATGGGCATCATCACCGCAAGCGGAATGCTCGCCATCTGGCTGGCCGTCCCCGCGTGGATTGGGATGCGGGTGTTTAACCGAAAAGATTTTTAAAAAATCCCCTCTCGAGAGGGGAAAGTGAAAACAAATTGGCGTAGCCAGATTTGTTGAACGAGGGGTGTGTTGGCAGGGCTGATAATTATTGATGTACATCAATACCATATCAACGTTTCGTAACACCCCTCGCCTTCGCTGCGCTTCGGCACTCCCCTTGAGGGGAGATTAATCTCGTCACGCTGCTCTGCAGCGTGACGAAAAGCTGACAGCTCCGCTGTAGATCTATTTGCATCGGAGTTGCTAACCCCTCGTACCTGTGCTGAGCACCGGTACGAGAAAGGGAGATTTTTGGCTCTTAAACACAAAAAATATCATCAACTAACCAAATGACACCCAAAGACAAAAAGCACGTCCGCATCTGGTACTGGAGCGGAGCAACGATGGTGTTTTTCATTCTGGTAATCGGCGGCATCACCCGGCTGACCGGCTCCGGCTTGTCGATGACGGACTGGAAGCCGATTATGGGCGCTATTCCCCCCATCACGGAAGCGCAGTGGGAAGATGCATTTGAGCAGTACAAACAGTTTCCGGAATACCAGCAAGTCAACCGGGGGATGAGTCTTGGTGAGTTTCAGTTTATCTTTTTCTGGGAGTATCTGCACAGGATGATCGGCCGGTTAATCGGGATCGTTTTTATCATTCCATTCGGGTACTTTCTGTTCAGAAATAAACTCGATGCAACACAGATCAAACGGGCTCTCATATTATTAGGTCTTGGTGCTTCACAAGGTTTGATGGGCTGGTTTATGGTGCAAAGCGGACTAATTGATGTTCCGAGGGTGAGTCCGTACCGGCTTGCAGCGCATCTCTCCCTCGCTTTTATCATATTCGGATGCTGCGTCTGGTTTGCGCTTGATTTGAAATCAAAACGAAAATCTCTTGGCAGAGGAACCGGCGAGCTAAAAACATGGCTTTGGGCGTTTCTTGCAATTCTCTCTCTGCAGGTGGTTTGGGGTGCTTTTGTGGCGGGACATCACGCGGGTCTTGTTTATAATACATTCCCGAAAATGCATCAATACTGGGTTCCGCCTGAACTTTGGCTGATGGAACCATGGATCATTAATTTCTTTGAAAATATGGTCACCGTCCAGTGGATTCACCGGGTAATGGCAACTGTTCTCGGAGTGATGGCGATCGGGATTTGGATACGGTCTTTCCAACTGAACACGTCGTTTACTGCCAGAATGTGGATACTGGCTCTGTTTGCAATCGTTTTGATTCAATACCTGATCGGAGTTTTAACACTGATCTGGCACGTGCCGCTCTGGCTCGGGGTTCTCCATCAGGCAGTAGCAATGATTCTTTTTGGCGTTGTAATTGGCGCGATACATTTTGTGACCAAACAAACTTTAACCTCGACTCGCTAATCTAATCTCGTCCCGCTGCTCTGCAGCGGGACGCCAGTTAGCAACTCTGTTGCAAAAGAGTTCGACAGCGGAGCTGTCAGCTTTTCGTCTCGCTGCAGAGCAGCGGGACGAGATAGGAGGGGAGATGATTACGGTATTCATAAAGAATAGAAAACAGATGAACCATTTGGCAACCTTCAAACAAATCTGGCAATTCTCCATGCTGAGCTTCATCATCGCGGCGCTGACCGGATTTCTATATCGCTACGGAATGCTTTATCCGCTGCCGGAGTGGATCAACTTTGCCAATATACGCCACGCCCACTCCCACCTGATGTTCTTCAACTGGATCTGTCCGCCCATTATGATCTGGATGATATCCAAAGTAATTACATCCGAACAAACCGCTGAAATTGCTGGATTCAAGAGATGTTTATATACAATGATAGTTCTCGGTTTTCTCTCCTGGCCATTGTTCCTGCTCTACGGTTATCATTCTGTTGCGATCGGTTCCGCTTCTTTGCCGCTGGCTGCTATCGTATCCGGACTTGTCATGATCACCTGGTACTGGTTTGCCTGGCTCTGGTACAGATTAAGAAAAAACACAGATTCGAGCCTTTCGCTGTTATTTTATGATGCCGCGATTGCTGCACTTCTGATCAGCTCTCTGGGTGCCTGGGGTGTCTCCATCTTTCAGTTCACACCGGTTGACAGTCCCCAAATTTCCTCCGCTATGACCCATTTTTTTCTTGCGGTGTTCACCGAAGGGTGGGCCGTACTTGGGGTTCTCGGGATTATTTGGCATAAAGCAGATGCCGTTCAAATTCCGATCAAAACCGCATGGCTCTGGCAACCGATTCTGTTCGGGTCGATGCTGATCTTCCCCTTCAGCTTAAACCAAAGCATGATCACTCCGACCATGCACTACACAGCAATTGCCGGAGCCCTGCTGATTGCCGGCTCTTTTGGGTTGAATCTTTTCCTGTTGCTAAAATCGGGAGCGCTGAAAGGACTCATCTGGAAAACCATTTTTTGTCTGATGGCGGTTAAAATCCTGCTTCAGACCGCCACTATCCTCCCGCTCGATATCTGGCCCGGCGAACACGGTTTGAGAGTGCTCTATCTACACATCTTCTTGCTTGGAATTATCTCCATTCTGTTTTTTGAAGTCTTCTATCCCAATACATTCCCATCATCCAAAAAACTGTTTGGAGCCACAGTTCTTCTGGTGCTCATCTCCCTCACGATGATCAGCGGATACTGGCCGGTGCGGTGGACACCCACCAATTTTTATTTTTGGGTGATGATGATTGCCCTGTTACCCGCTCTCCCTGCACTGTGGATATTTTCCCGGGATGTGTTGGCGAATCGTTCTGATTGAAATCTAATAATACTGCTTTGTCCAAACCTCGTTTCACTGCTCCGCCCACTATTTCGTATCACTGCTCCGCACCGATACGTACTGGGAACAGCTCCCCTGTTTTCTGCAGCGGAGCTGCACATCGCCGTCACAGTGCAGAGCACTGTGACGAGAATTCTGGAATTTTTTCAAAAAAAGTGTAAGGATTTTCATGATTCTGAATCATACATGTGAAACTGTGCTTAATCTCAATCAGAAACAATGCCCAGGTCCAGGTATCGAATCTACGAAGCGGAATATCCTTACTTCATCACAAGCAGTGTGGTTGAGGGATATCCCATCTTTTCGTTTCCGGAAGCTGCTGAGATACTTCTTGAGGCACTAACATTTCTACAAGAAAAGAGATCGACTACACTATTTGCATATGTCATCATGGAAAATCACATCCACATGATTGTCCAGTCTGATGAGTTAAAGAATCACATGAAAGCATTTAAATCCTGGACAGCTCGTGCAATAATTGATTGCTTTCAACACATTGGCCGAACTCGTCAGCTAAGAAAACTTCGCTATGCTAAAAATCCAGCGCACTATGATTCGGTCCATCAACTCTGGCAGGAGGGTCTTTTTCCAAAACAAATCTTTAGTGATGATATGATGATTCAGAAAATCGACTACATCCATAAAAATCCTGTTAAGCGGGGTTTCGTAAACTGTCCTGAACACTGGAATTATTCATCTGCGAGAAATTATTTGGGGATAAAAGGAGTGATACCGGTTACGATGTTTGGGTTATAGTTTTCAAACGAATTCTGTATATCTGCGAATAAATCCCAATCCTCGCTTCACTACTCTGTTATCACACTCGCATTATTTTCTCACATCACTCATCCACCACCTCTTGCATCACTGCCTGCCTTTTGCAGCGGAGCTGTAGTTCGCCGTTACAGTGCTGAGCACTTTAACGAGGATGGAAATGAGAAGTGCACTGGGGCATTCTTCCACCTCGTATCACTGCTCAGCAGTGATACGCGAGTACCGGCAGCTCTGCTGTCGAAACAGTTCGCAGCGTAGCTGGCAACCTCTCCGTCACATTGCAGAGCAATGTGACGAGGGTCAAAAGTGACGAGGGCTAACGAAATTTATATTTAAAAAGGGGAGGGAGTAACCGAAAAACTTAATGAAACCTTCATCAAAGATATTTATTTTAAGACAAAAGACTCTCAATAGTCACTAATAACGCTTATGCTATTATCAAAATCGTGTGTTTATGGCCTGCGGGCCGCAATCTTTCTGGCCACCAGGGATAACAGCCAGTATATGCCGATCAAAAAAATGAGTGAAACTCTCGAGATATCACATCACTTTTTGACAAAAATTCTTCAGCAGTTAACGGCAAATGATCTGCTGGATTCTTATAAAGGTCCAAATGGTGGTGTAAAGCTCAGAAATTCCCCCTCCGAAATTACGCTGATGGATATCGTTCTTGCAATAGATGGCCCCGACTTGTTAACACAGTGTGCGCTGGGTTTGCCTGGCTGCGGACATCAAAATCCTTGCCCGATGCATGATGAGTGGGCAAAAACCCGGGATTCAATCCGGCATATGCTGGAATCCTCATCTCTTGAAGAACTTGCCATTAAAAGCAAAAAGGAAAATTTGAGACTGACAAGTGAAGGCGGTTTCGAAAAACTTTTAAAATAAGTAAACGGATGATTCAGAACAGAAATGAAATTCTCGAAACCGTTGAGAGGTATAATGTTGCGGGCCCAAGGTACACATCATACCCAACAGCCGTTCAGTTTACGGAATCGTTCGATCGGGAAACGTTAGACCGGGCACTGGAACAGAGAGGAGAAAAGGTTCAGGATCTTTCACTCTATTTCCATATCCCGTTCTGCTTTTCGCTCTGCTGGTATTGCGGCTGTACTAAAATTATCACTCGCGATCAGGACAGGGGAGATGTCTATCTCGACTATCTCGCAAAAGAAATCAATCTTGTAAAACAGACGATTCATCCCGAATCAACTGTCCGGCAGGTCCATTTCGGAGGCGGTACCCCCACATTTCTGACGCCAGTTCAGCTTCGCAGACTTGGAGCCTTGATAAACAACGGATTCAACATTCACGAAGATGTTGAGTTCAGCGTTGAAATCGATCCGAGAAGGTGCGGTGAAGAGCATATTATTGCACTTAGCGAGATCGGCTGCAACCGGGCCTCACTTGGTGTGCAGGATACGAACCCGGATGTGCAAGAGGCAATCCATCGAATTCAGCCGTTCAGTATAACCCGACAGGTGACCGAGCTCCTGAGAAAACACGGAATTTCCGAGATAAACTTTGATCTTATTTACGGCCTGCCGAGACAGTCAACGTCTACCTTCAATCAAACAATAGATGATGTTATCCGTCTGGATCCCGACCGCCTTGCCGTTTACAGTTATGCACACCTGCCGGCGCTGATGCCTGCCCAGAAACTGCTCAGTGAGGATGAACTCCCATCACCCCGCGAAAAACTGGAGATGATGATGGCTGCCGTGGAAAGATTTCCTGAAATGGGCTACCGGTTTATTGGAATGGACCATTTTGCAAAAGAAGAAGATGAACTTTCGATTGCACTGGATGATGGAACACTGCAAAGAAATTTCCAGGGATATAGCACCCATTCCGGCCTGGAGATGATCGCGTTCGGAATGTCTGGAATCTCGCAGGGTGATGATCTCTATTATCAGAATGAGAAAGATCTGGCCCAGTATTATGAAGATCTGGATGAAGGCCGCCTGCCCGTAAAAAAGACGCTGTTTCTATCCGAAGATGACAAAATCAGACGGGATGTCATTATGCAAATAATGTGTCAGGCTACGATTCGTTTTGAGACATTCAGAGAGAAGACAGGGTTTCATTTTAAAGAGTATTTTTCGGCTGAAATTGAAAAACTACAACCGATGGAAGCCGAAGGATTTTTACTGGTGATGGACGATCAGCTCATCATACGTGAAAAGGGCAGGCTTTTTCTCCGGAATATTGCAATGACTTTCGACTGGCATTTATCCCAAAAAAGAGGCCATACAAATTACTCAAAAACGGTCTGATTTCCGTTTCGATGTGGTTTGAAGCGCAAATCCAAACCCGTTCAAATACCTCACTCATCTTTTAATTGGCCACTACTGATTACCGGTGAAAGCTTCTAATTATTCATTTGGTTCTCTATGAGCTGCATCAAATGACTAAGCGCCAATTCCTTACCCGACAAAATGTGATTCCGGTTTTGATATCCATCAGGATGAATGGCAAAAGTCCATTCATTTGGGTAATCAAATTTCGTGCATAGCAAAGAAGCTATGGTTTTTTAGCAGTATATCAGTTATGTGTCTTCCTCTCTATTAAAAGCGTGTATAATAGGTATTGGGTACCGATATAATGGTACTGTTTAGCATATCATAAAATGGTGGTGACAGTTTCATTTCGAGATCTCAAAAAAATATGATGAGTTCGGTTAGGGATCATGGTGAATAGCGAATCTGCTTATGAAAATGAACAGCGCTGGATCGAAATGATTCGTGAGGGCGATGAATACGCTTTTGAGCTACTGTTTAAAGAATACTATGAACAGTTGACCCGCTTTTCGTGGAGGTTTGTGAAATGCAAAGCCGTTGCTGAAGGCTTGGTGCAGGATATCTTTTCCGATCTTTGGGAGAACAGGGGAAATATGGAACTTACCGGATGTATTCGCCCATATCTTTATAAAGTGGTCAAAAACCATTCATTAAACTACATTAAACACCAGGAAGTACAGAATAAATATGATCCCCTGTGGATGGATCAAAAGGAGGTTCCAATGATCAAATATGGGAAGGAAAAAAGAGAAGAGCAGATTCGTGAAGCAATTAAGCAGGCCGTTGAAAAATTACCGGAAAGAAGCAGGATGACGTATAAACTTCACCGTCATGACGGACTTACCTACAAGGAAATAGCCGAGGTAATGGATGTATCAGTAAAAACCGTAGAATCTCAAATGACACGAACCCTGAAGTTGTTAAGGGAACAATTGGCCCATCTGCTTCCTTTTTTAGCTGTCGGGTGTATTTTGATATAGTGAAAAGTGGAATCCGTAGCTATTGAGGCTGCATTCGTGTGAGTTTCATGACCAAAAAGATTATGATTCTTCCCGTTGGATAATACAATTGAGAGCAAGAAAAAGAGAGAACTAATCAATGCACGGACTGCCATTGAAGGTTTGCATAACCTGAGTTCTAAAATTGAGTTAAAAAGTGGCTGATACTGTCCAAAAGGGCGTACAACAAGGAATACTCATCATCAGTACTGTCATACCGGACTTTGCTCCGGTATCTCCTGCCTGTATTTGGATAGGAGATCCCGCATCCCCCGAAGGGATCCCCGCGGGAAAGTGCGGGATGACGCTCTTTTAGACAGTATCAGCCACTTTTTAACATGTAATTTAAATAAGACATTATTAATAGAATTCGGGTGCATAATATTTGATGCCATACAAAGAAAAAAATGCCAGTGGATAAAGGTTCAGCTTTAGGTGATCTCACTACATCAAAAAAAAATAAAAAAAATTACAGGGTACCGGTTTTTTCAATTGTATTGATTGTAACAACAGTTAAACAAATTGCATAATACATTGAATTTAGACTTGAAAGATTGGGTTCTCATACAGCGTTATGTTACGGGCAACGCTACCTCTGAAGAGATCCATTTAATAGAACAATGGATGTCCAGTGACCCGGAGAATCGCCAGCTTGTTCAGGAAATAAAAGAGATTTGGGATCTGACTACTGAAGAGCATTTTAATGTAGACGTGCAGGAAGCCTGGAAGAAGTTTCAGGCAAGAAAGGAAAAAAAAGAGAGGGGAGGAAAAGCTATTGAATCGAATAGGATATTTAAGTTTCAGCGTAAAACTCCAAGAACCATTTATCATATTTATAAAGCGGTAGCTTTTATCCTGGTAGCTGTGGTAGCCGGATTTTTCTTTCAGCACATTTCTAACATCCAGTCTGACGCAGAGCTTGCTGCGGGCCAGTCACAATCTTACACCCTGGAAGAACTGGCAACAGATCGAGGCGAAAAAGCACGGGTTACTTTTTCTGATGGAACCGAAGTCACGCTAAACTCTTCCAGTTCGATCCGTTTCCCCCAGAAATTTCATGGTTCAACCAGAGAAGTCTACTTGGATGGTGAGGCATACTTTAACGTGGTTTCTGATCAGGGACAGCCCTTCATTGTAAAAACAAAAAATGTCAACGTGGAAGTTTTGGGTACCGAATTTAATGTCCGCGGCTGGAGTAATGATGAAGCCGTTGATGTGATTGTTCGAGAAGGGAAAGTTTCGGTTCGTACAGATGACCAGGATCCCGGAAATGAAGTGGTTCTCACCGAAGGGTTTAAAACGTCGGTGAAGGCTGGTGAGTCACCTCTTGCTGCCCAAAAGGCGGATATCGCTAGTAATCTGCTCTGGATTAACGGTGGGCTGCATTTCGACTCTGTACCGTTTGCTCAGGTGATTATTCAGCTCGAACGCAGGTTTAATGTGAATATTTCAATAGACGAACATGATCTGTTGAACGTGCCATATACAGGCACATTTAAATATGCGGAACTGGATGAGGTATTGATGGTAATTGCAGCATCGATGGATATAGAATTCATACGGGAAGGATCGAATGTAGAATTTAAGAACTCCTGGAACCATCAATGAAAGGAGTAAAAATATGATGTTTAAATATATAGAAGCGCTTTTTATTTGAAAATGGTCTAAAAATTAATTCACAACGATTCACGATAGAACACAAAACATAGGTGATAGGAATGAGAATACGCAGACTGATACAAAACACATTAACGGTGATTCTGTTTTTAGTGCTTCTGGGATTTACGCCTGAAGTATTAGAAGCAGGGCAGGTACATACGACTGCTCAAGCTCAGAGGGTTACCTCTGCGGAGCTTCAACAGAAATTTTACAAAGCGGATATTGAGATGGAGATCAATATTACGCTGGAAGAAGAAACACTGGATGAAGCGCTTAAACAGATTGCAACTAAAACGGGGTTAAAACTCTCCTATCGCGGAGACATTATAGATGATGAAAAAGTTACCCTGCTGAGTGAGAGCATTAGTGTTAGTAATGCACTTGATCATATTTTAGAAGGGACTGACCTTGAGTATAAAATTTCTCAGGATGGGTATTTATTAATTACTAAAAGTAATGATGTCACTGACTCAGAAATATATCAGGAAACTGTTACCGGTACAATAACTGACGCTCAAACCGGGGAATCGTTACCTGGTGTAAATATTTTAATAGAGGGCACCAATATTGGAACTTCAACGAATGTTGATGGTGAATTCAGTCTGTCTGTTCCAAACCTGGAGGTAACCTTAATCATTTCTTATATAGGTTATCAAAGCCAGGAAGTTGAGTTGGATGGCCAGTCATCGCTGGAGATCGCATTACAACCAGCTGCAGTAGTTGGAGAAGAGTTGGTTGTTATTGGATATGGCACAATGCGTCAGAGAGATTTAACCGGGTCTATTTCATCGGTACAGGTTGAAGAGCTTAACACAGTTGCCCAAAGCTCGGTCAATCAAATGTTGCAGGGGCGGGTTCCGGGACTTAATATGACAACCCGGAGTGCTCAGCCTGGCAGTGGTGTTACCGTTAACATACGTGGAGCCATTTCATCCGGAGGAGAAGCTGGTAACAGGCCGCTATATGTTATTGATGGTGTGCCGATGACAAGTTACAACTCCACAGTACCCGGCCTTACCGCGTCGGATCTCGGTTTTGGAGGTGGTGTTGACAGAGATCCTCTTAGTTTCCTGAATCCGTCAGATATTGAATCCATTTCAGTAATGAAGGATGCGAGTGCAGCGGCTATTTATGGTTCTGCAGCAGCCAATGGTGTTATTTTAATTACAACACGTGGCGGCCGCTCCGGTGATCTTCAAGTAGAGTACAGGGGAAGTTACAGTATACAATCACCTAAAGAGTATTTTCCGCTATTAAATGAACGCCAGTTTATGGAAGAGCAATCTCGGCTCTCTTACGATTGGTATCTGTATGATCATGGTCTTGCACCCTATGGAACAAATACCACAGCCGACGTTCCATTTTCTCCGATGTATTCCGAATCTGACATCTCCAATGCAGGAGCAGGAACGGACTGGATTGACCAGGTTACAAGAACAGGCAGTATTCAAGAGCACAATCTGGTTTTGAGTGGTGGGTCTGATCAGACTCGTCTTTATGGCTCGTTTAGCTTTCATGATAACCAGGCAATCCTGCAAAATTCCAGGTACACCCGATACACAGCAAGAGTAAATCTTGATCAGACCGTATCTGATGCCATAGAATTCCGCATGAGATTTAATGTCGGTCGCCAGGACGGGCAGAACGCTACGTCAGGTTCAAGCGATGGAGGTGCTGAAAAATTTCACATGATCGAGGCAGCAACTTCTGTTTCTCCAACCATCCCGGTGCGTAACCCGGATGGCAGCTATGCCCAGCACTACAATCCTCTGATTATGAATCCGGTATCGTTTATGGATATCAGAGATGAATCTGAGACCAATAATTTGTTTTTAGCCCCAACACTTGAGGTTAATATTTCAGAAAACCTGCGGGCAAATATTACAGGGCAAATAGACAGAGAGGGAACTACCAGGGGTTTCTATCTGCCAAGGTCTTCTAACCATGCTCTGCTGTCTGAAGGTATGGCGCAGAAACATGAAAACAACCGGACCAATTATACTGGTGAAACGTTCTTAACATACGATAACTCATTTAGAGATCACAGCTTTACAGTAATGGGTGGAGCAGGAATTTACCGTGCTGAAAATTCAGGATTCAATGTAGAAGCTAATGGATTCTTTACAGATGCTTTTCAGGATTTTAACATTGGAGTAGCTCACAACTTGCAGCAAACCCGTCTGGGTTCTTATAAAAATGAACAGACGAAACTATCTCAGTTTATGCGGATCAACTATTCTTATATGGATAGATATATGCTGACTCTGGTAGGTCGCCGCGATGGGTCAAGTATTTTTGCGGAAAATCACCGGTATGGTTTCTTCCCGGGTATTTCAGCTGCATGGACTCTAACTGAAGAAAGGTTTTTACGTGAAGTTGATGCAATATCAGAATTAAAACTTCGTGTTGGTTACGGGCAGTCAGGTAATGAAACAGTTCTGGCTGGAAACACGCTTCAACTCTACAGTCCGGGCAATCAATATGTGATTGGAAATACTGTGCGAAGTGGTGTAGCGCTGAATCAGATTGCGAATCCGGATTTAACCTGGGAGACGATTACAACGCTAAATGCCGGTGTTGATTTTGGGTTTTTACGAAATCGAATCCGGGGTTCTTTAGATGTATATCAGAGAACAGCAACGGACAGGTTGGACTATAATCCTTTACCCTTCAATAGTCCAATCAGTGTAGTGGCTGATAATGTCGGTTCAACCCAGGGGTATGGTGTAGAACTTTCACTTTCCACTCTGAATATTGCAACTCCAACGGTTAATTGGTCTACTGATTTTAACATTAGTTGGTCTGAGGCGCGATGGCTGGAACGTAATCCGCGGGTACCGCTGGATCCATGGGTCGGTGAGCGGGATCTTTTAGGCACAATCTATGGGGTTCGTACAGCAGGTATCATTCGAAGTGAAGAGGATATTCCGGCTCATCAACCGAATGCGAATTTGGGTAATGTAATCTATGTAGATGAAAATGGGGATGGAGTATTAGACAACGAAGATATTGTAATCCTCGGTAATAACAGGCCGAAGTGGTCTTTAGGATTTAGAAATAATGTGGCGTATCGTAATTTCAATTTAAGTGTGTATGTCTACGGAAATCTTGATTTCCTTCGTGGAAATACATATAACCCAGATCCTGGAGCACTGCGAGTACATGGCGTTCCTGATAATACGTTAACTAACGTATCAGAAGTTTGGTCAGCTGATAACCCTGATGGGTGGAGGCCTGGAGTAGCACCAAATCCACACAGCGGTGACTTCTCAACCGGATCTGATTTTAACTTATACGATGCCAGCTTTATTCGCATTCAGGATATCTCGTTAGGCTATAACTTGCCTCAAAATGTTCTTTCGGCACTGGGTGGAATCAGAAGTGCGAGAGTTTTCTTCACTGTTGAAAACATCGGCGTGATAACAAATTATCCGGGTTTTGATCCTGAGTTCACAGAGGCAAATCCTTACCCTCATGCATACAATACATCTGTTGGCGTTGATATTCGATTTTAATTGATCAACAAAATGCTCCACAACATAAAATATTAAAAGGTGCAATTATGAAATTATTCAATTACAAATTAGTCATAGCTTCTTTAGTAGCTGTTTGCAGTATCTTCATTGCAAGTTGCGATGACGTATTAGAACCTAAAGTTTATTCGGAATTAACCCCGGAAACATTTTTCAATTCTGAAGATGATTTTAATCAGGCTTTGGTATCCATATATAGTCCATTCAGTCTTGATTGGGGGAACCTATATAATGCTGATCCCAGTAGGTATTTCGGACAAAATATGATAACGACCGAGGAACTACACTCACAATGGTGGGATGTATTTACCCATTTTAGCTGGGGCCCTTCTACCGGTCAGTTTAGTAATACATTTAATAGCGTAAGAACTGTAGCGTCGGCAACCGATATTATACATCAGCTGGAAACATCTGATGTCGCTATGCCTGATGAAGTACGAAACCGATATATAGCCGAGGCGAAAGCTCTTAGAGGTTGGCTGAATCATATTCTCTACGATATGTTTGGTCCGGTTCCTGTTCGTATGCAAGCAGAAGAACTTTATGATCTTGAGATTGATGCCCGACCTTCGGAAGAAGAATTCCTGGGATATATTATTGATGATCTCACCGACGCTATTCCGGATCTTGCAGATAACTATCATGGAAATATGGAGGGATGGGGCCGAATGAGCAAAGGTGCTGCGCGGATGGTCCTGTTACGTACGTATATGAATACCCATCAGTGGAGTTTAGCTGAAGATGTTGCCAGGGATATCGTGGATATGGGTATTTACCAATTACAGGACGACTATTACAGTGTTTTCGTTGATCGGGCTAATCTCGAAGTGATTCACGCCATTCCCGGTTCAGAAGGTGCGCCCAACTGGTGGATGCCTGAAGTACTAACTGGAAATTTTGGCAGAACTGTGGATGGTGCTCCAATTGAATTCAACCCGAACTTTACAGGCTGGACGGTTTATTGGATGCCATGGAGTTTCTATGATACGTTTGCCCCTGAAGATCAACGATTAGACGGGATCCTGGACCGGTATATTCACACCGACGGGTCATTGGTTGACAGAGAAGGTACTGAAGGATCGGTTATGCAGGGTGCTATTCCATTAAAATATACCGAGCTGGCCAATCTTAACAACCAGGGGCAGCCGATTGATAAACCGGTATTCCGTTATGCTGAAGTCCTGCTCTCTTTAGCAGAAGCCATTAACGAACAAAATGGTCCTACCGGGGAAGCTGAGGGATATCTCAATGCAGTAAGAGAACGGGTAAACTTAGATCCTTTAAATGGATTAAGTCAGGCTGATTTCCGTGATGCGTTACTTCGCGAAAGAGGACATGAATTTTATAATGAAGGGCTACGGCGACAAGATTTAATCCGTCATGGTAAATTTGTAGAAAATGCCCAGGAACGCGGCCGGCCGGCAGAGCCTCACCATGTGAGATTTCCAATTCCTAACTGGGTTATAACACAAAGTGATGGCGCTATTGAACAAAATCCTGGCTATAACTAAACCGAAATATTTTTGCGGCAGGATTAAAAGCAGTAAAGATTAATAGAGGGCTAAATAAAAAAAATACGAATTGTTCTGAGTGTTAGCTTAGCTCAATTGGGGAGGAAGGGATATGATAAAATATCCTTCTCCATATTTTAGCCTTCTGTTTTTTGCCAAACGGGATCACTCGTTATAGAAATAGTGAAGTAAAGATGTATATAAGTTGTTAGTTAATTCAAATCCATTCCATTGACAAACTTTTCGGCTTCTGTACAATTAATACATCCATCAAATAGTGGCGGTAGTGCATGAAATTGTACCAAGAAAAGGATTCATTCTTTTTTACAGGTCCGGAAATGGTAGTTCGTCTTCAAATCAAATAATTGGAACATGAATATGAAAAGTAATTTCTATAAAGATACAATTTTAAAAAACTGGTTTATCATGCTGTTGTTTTTCAGCATTACTGTACCGGTTGCGGCACAGGACACATCAGTTGACCCGGAGCGGGTTGTTATCGAAAACGGGGTAATGTATTGGGGGGAGTCAGGTGAAGAGGTGCAGCTGTTTGGAGTCAACTATTACACCCCATTTTCACAAACCTACCGGGGGCTGAATGTGATGCGCAGAGATCACAAGGAAGCTATTGATGAAGATATTTATCATTTGGTTCGCATGGGAATGGATGCCTTTCGGACCCATATGTACGAGATTGAAATCACAGACAGTTTGGGGAACCTGCTTCAAAATCATCACCTGGATCTGCATGACTATTCACTTTACAAGATGAAAAAGCATAATATCAGAACAATCATCACTCCAACAATCTATTATGGCGCTGGCTGGCCAGAAGGAAATGTAGTGGAGCCACCAGGGTTTGCGAATTATATTTCAAAAGCAGGAGCACCACGAAACAAGGAATACTGGCCGGTAATCCAAAATTACCTGGAGCAGGTCATCCACCATGTTAATCCCTATACTGGATTGAATATGATTGATGATCCAAACATCATTGCAATTGAAGTGGACAATGAGCCTTCACACAGTGGTTATGAAAGAACGCTGGAGTTTGTGAACAGTATGGCCAATCATCTTCGCGAAAGCGGATGGGATAAACCCATATTTTATAATATCACCCATGGAGTTCCGGAAGCGTATCTCGATGCTGATATTGACGGAGTAACCTTCCAGTGGTATCCGGCCGGTTTGTATGAACAGAGAGAAAAACGGTCTAACTATTTCCCTTTTGTAAGCAGTTACGATACTCCTTGGGAAGATGATGACAGATATCAGAATATGGCAAAAATCGTGTACGAATTTGATCCGGCGGATAACCTGAATAATTATGCCATTCCCATGTCAGCCAGAAGCTTCCGGGAGCACGGTATGCAATTTGCCGCCCATTTTGCATATACGGCACTTGGCATAGCACAAGCCAATAATGACTGGATTTCACACTATCTGAATTTGGTTTACACTCCGGGCAGGGCCGTAAGTATGATGATCGCCGGAGAAATTTTTCGAGAAATTGGATATATGGAGCAGTTTGATGATTTCCCGGCGGACACCACGTTTGGTGACTTTCTCATGAGTCACCATATGAACCTCAGCCAGATGAACTCTGATGAGGCATTTTTATACTCAAATGATACCGAATCATCCCCGCGGAATGAAGCATCACTTGAGCGCATTGCCGGTGTTGGCTCTTCCCCTGTAATCTCTTATTCGGGGACAGGTGCTTATCTATTAGACAAATTGGAGAGCGGAGTGTGGCGCCTGGAGGTTTTTCCTGATGCAATTCCGGTGATGGACCCGTTTGAGGGACCCGCAGATATAAACAGGTATGTAACTCATATCGAGTGGGGTGATCATCCAATGGTAATCAGCCTGAGTAATCTTGGCGAATCGTTTTCTGTAAAAGGACTTAACGAAGGGAATGAGATGACTACAACAGCGAGTGGGAAATCATTTACGGTTTCACCAGGAACCTATTTGCTGACACGAGAGGGAGTATCTAATGATGAATGGACACCAGAAAGTAGTTTTGGAACTCTTCAACTGGGTGACTATCACGCTGTTCCGTCCAATGCCGATCAGCCAGCCGTATGGCATATTCCGTCTGAGCAGGCTGAAGCTGGCGAACCTTTGACTATTTCAGCCAATGTCGCTGGTCTGAGTGATGATGATTTGGTGTTACTGAATGTTAAAACTGAATCTGGTGAAAACACAAGTGTTGAAATGGAAGAGGTTAGCCCTCATAAATATGTAGCGAATATTCCTGCCCAGATTGTCAATAATGGGGAGATACGATACTGGATTGTCATAGACCGTGAAGAAAGTACCCGGTTTATCACGTTCCCAGGCAATGTGCCGAGTGCTACATGGAACTGGGAAGATGAATACATCCAGAAGTGGACTTCCAGGGTTATAAACCAGGGCAACCCAATCCTGTTATGGGATGCTGAAACGGATGAAAATGATACGTTTCAAGGCTTTGGCGGATCTGGTGGAGCGAACTCTTCTGAGATGGTTTCAATTGATGGTTCCGATAAGGTAGCCCGGTCTGTTTCTTCAACTCAACCCACTGTAGGAAGACATACGCTGGGTTTTTCCACATTTATTGGAGATCGAATCGCTGGAATTACGTCCAATAAGCTTGATTCCTACCAGGAGATAGTTGTTCGTGCAAAGACGGATTTCGATAATCCAGCAGATTTAAAAGTCATTTTACTCGACAATGATGCGAATGCCTATAGTGCACCGATTCCAATTGACGGAACATTTAGCGAACACCGGATTCCTTTGAGTGCTTTTGAGCCGGATCGCTTTATGATGCTGCCAAGAGCATACCCGAGTGTGATGGGTGTGTGGTATGAAACGGGAGTGCCAGGACCGGTACAACCCCGAAAAATTGAGGAAATTCAATTCTACATTGATACCTCAGAAAATCCCGACTATGAAGGGGGCGATCGATACGGGTTCGCGGTTGAGGCGGTTTGGCTGGAAACTGGTGATTGAATTAGTGTAATCTCAGATACATGTCGTATAGTCTTCGGATGAGTTTTTCGAAAAATTAAGTCACGCAGTTCAAGAAATAATTCATTGATGACTCATCTGAGGACTTATGGCTTTGAATAGATTACCATATACGCATCTTTAGTTGAAAACTTAATTGTATTATAAAACAGGATTTGCTCATAACCTGAGTTCGGGTTTGAAAAAAATCGAACTCAGGTTCATATAATACTTTTATCAAATAATTTCATAGTAAAACACTCAAAAAAATATGAAGAGAATCATCCTCTATGCTGCATGTATCGTTGTCTCAATGTGGCTGCTCGGTTGTAGTAGTGAAGCAAACACCTCTGAAACGCCTCAGCAATTTAATAGTGAAGTGAACCTGAAGAATGCCGGAACCAGTGCGGCTAATGTGGCAAGTGTGGATTCCCTGCTTCAGTCTTTCGTGGATGAAAACAAAGCCAGCAGCATTGCAGCTTTTGTGGCCCGGGGTGGGGATATCGTATATCATAAAGCGTTCGGCTGGAAGGATATTGAGACCCGGGAACCTGCCACTATCGATGACTACTATATCTTGTTCTCACAAACAAAAGCAATAGTGACCGTTGCATTTATGACGCTTGTGGAGCAGGGATTAGTGGCTGCAGATGACCCGGTTTCAGATTACTTTCCCGGGATATCTGACCAAGTAGTGACTTCAGTCAACGAAGACGGGACGTATGAAACTCGCCCTGTTAACTCACCGATGACATTTGCCCATTTGATGTCACACTCATCAGGTTTAAATGCAGGTCCCGTAGGTCAGATCCGTCGCGAGGAGATGCAAAGGGTCCGGCAGTCTGCAAATGTGAGTGAAAATGATTCGCCAGCGGGGCAGCGCAGCGGTGGCAGTGATCCCGAAGCACGATTTTTGGAAGATGAGATGCTTTCCCTGGCCGAGTACCCGCTTGGCTTCGATCCCGGGACAGAATGGGGCTATCATATCAGTACAAATATGCTCGGTTATATGATTGAGCGAATAACCGGCAAACCGCTACGTGTATATGTGAAGGAAACAGTGTTGGACCCGCTCGGCATGGATGATACGGACTGGTACTATGATGATCCCGCTGTACTCGATCGCTTTGTGAAGGCCTACAATGCCGTTGACGGAGAGTTGGAACCTGCATCCAACAGATTTAGCCAGGCCACCGTCAGCAATCAGCAGACTTACGCAGAGGGTGCAATTGGTCTGAACGGTCCGATTGAAGATTATGCCAAATTTTGCCAGATGCTGCTCAACAAAGGTGAATTCAACGGACAACGCATATTACAGCCGGAAACGATCGAACAGATGACAACCGTGAACCAGCTGCCTGAGGTGAATTCAGGGGGAGAGGGCTTTCAGTTTGGGCTCGGATTTGAACTCTACAATGAACAGAAAAAACCGTCGCCTGAAGTTTCAAGCACGGCATTTGCTTGGGGCGGACTTTACGGAACGTCATATATTATCGATCCTGAGAACGATATGATCGCTCTGTTCTACCTGAATATGCCCCGCCACGAACCGCTATACCCGCAGTTCCTCAGTAAAGCATATCAACTGTTCGAAGAATAAGTTATGGGTATACTGATACCTTCAGCCGGAATAATGGATAAGTCCCCAACCAATTGGCAACGAATGTGTTGGGGGAGTGGGGGAATCGGTTTCTCTCCATTTTGGATGAATATCCCCCTTTCCCATTGCTCTATTCAATGTTCTTCTTCTGAACGGTCCAATGGGGAGATTCAGAAAGGCCGCTGGGCGAACCGGTAAACATCTTGCCGGCTTCTTTATCACCTTTTAGCTGCCAGAGATACCATGCTGTGGCTACCTTAGCAAATTCACCCCCGTGAGGCTCTGCATAGGTTCCCCCATGCCCAACATCCATGTTGGCCACGAAAACCGGTACATGGTTGATTCGCTTGAAGTCATCCATACCATTATTGTAAGCAATATCAGATTCACCGCCTAACATATAGAGAGTAGGTGAGTGCAGTTTTTCCAGCTGTTCTTTCGAAAGTGAAGGCATACCCTCCATCCCGTTATCAGGATTTGGCAAAATGCCGCTATTGAATACACCAACAGTTGCAATTCGTTCATCCGGGGCTACTTCAAGAGCCTGAAGGCCACCACATGACATACCGCTTACAGCGATATTCTCTATATCAATTTTGTTGTGATAGGAACTCTCGTTGTCACTGTTTTGTGCTATAGCCCAGTCTAAAGCATCTATTAACATAGAAGGCTCTGACTTATCCCTTGCCTGCTCCCCTTCCTTTGGCATGGGACCAATCGCAATTACCAGAAAGCCATGAGAAGCCACTTCACTCAAAAAGTTCACATGTTCCCAGGGAGAATTATTACACGCCCCGTTACCCCAGGTTATGACGGGTAATTTATTTTCATTCCCAAAAACATTCAGATTTTCAGGTCGAAATACAGTATGGGTGGGTAGAGTCTTTTCCGATAACATTAATGCTTTGTAGGTTCCGGTGCCTCCATCTTCTACAGTTCGTGATTGATTTTGGGCATAGGCCGAATTTAAAAAACCCGATCCGATGAGCAGCAGGGCAATAAAGATATAGTTCCAGATCTTCTTGCGATGTAAAGGTGATTTCATAAGTTGTTTATTAATGTGTTATTGAGTAACTGATGATACCTGCAGATTACACCGTAAATAATAATCGTATAGAGGATATCTGTGTCACTAAACCTGTGTTTTGCCCCATTTCATTGTTGTCCTGGAATGGAAGTTATCATAATCAAATTCCCCTCACCTGGCAATAATTTTTACAGATAAATACACTTTCTCTCTTTGGTGTTAAACTCTTTTTATTCACATTACTTTGTTCTTTCTAAAGAAATATAAATACCATGAGATTACTATTTTTCGCATTGATTTTGATTCTGAATTTTTCTTCTGTTTTTGCTCAACGCGGGGTACCCGAAGTAAGAGAAGATGTTCCTTTAGACTCTATCAGACTTAGCGACCCAGCTATTCTTGCTGATGAAGAAACACAAACCTACTACATGACCGGAACGGGTGGTTTGCTTTGGGAAAGCAAAGATCTGCGTACGTGGACGGGTCCTTTTAAGGTTGCAGAAACCGACCCTGAATCATGGATGGGGCCTGACCCCATGATATGGGCTGCAGAATTACATCAATACCAGGGTAAGTATTATTACTTTGCAACATTCACCAATAGAGATGTGGTTATCGATACGGTAAAGGGCAATACCATTCATCGGCGCGCCAGTCATGTATTGGGTAGTGATAAGCCTGATGGGCCTTACCTCCCCATGGAAGACGATATTTATTTGCCGCCGGACCTTCCCACTTTGGATGGTACGTTTTGGGTTGATAAGGATGGTAAACCTTATATGATTTACTGCGAAGAATGGTTGATTAACTGGAACGGAACCATGGAAAAAATTGAGTTAAAACCTGATTTGTCAGGTTCTGTAGGTGAAGGGGAAGTTTTATTTCGGGCTTCTGATTCTCCCTGGAGCCGGGAACTGGATGAAGATGGCAATAGTATACCCAACAAGGTTACCGATGGCCCCTGGCTGTTTGAAACGCAAACCGGGAAATTGGGAATGTTATGGACAAGCTGGGTTCATAGTGACTATGTGCAGGGAGTGGCTTATTCAGAGAGTGGTACACTTGAGGGCCCATGGGTACATCAAGAGGAGCCAATAACACCGCCAAACTTCGGTCATGGCATGCTTTTCCGAACGTTTGAAGGAAAACTGCTGATGTCGGTTCATAGTCACAAAAGTGAAAACGGACGCTACATTCGAATACCTCATCTTTTTGAAGTGGATGATTCCCAGGATCGAATTGTTGTAACAGGGCCATATCAGCCGTAACGTATTTATTTATAAACCAAAAACGCTCCTGCAAGAAGCTGGTTATAGTATCGATACTTGCTGGTGGGGATGATCTTTCTGTTTATATCAATTATTTCATTATTGAACTGTGAGACTCGGAGACCTCCTGGGTTGGAATTACCTTCAACAAAGTTAAAACCGAAATTGATTATCAATCATATATTGAAGATTGGTGATTACTGTCTATGTATCTATGATAGGTGATACGGGTACGGTGATCCTATTACGCAGGTTTTCGTCACGATGGCCATAAGATTAAAATGTGCACAGGACTATTGATACTACTGATGTTTGCTGTTTTCCCAATTCTCTAATTTTAAATTCTTAATAGTGACCCCGCCCAGACTTGAACTGGGATCTAAAGCTTAGGAGGCTATCGTTCTATCCGGTTGAACTACGGGGTCAGATTCGCTGCACGTTTGTAAAGCGACTAAAGATAATGCGTATGGGTTTTAAAAACTATCGGATTGATAATGGTTGAGTTATATGTCAATCCGAAATCAGTGGATTATCAAAAAACACGTAAAAGATGAGACGGTGAGTGAATTGTCTGAACAGAATCTTCCAACAAAAATATGTCCGGTTTGTGATCGACCCTTTACGTGGCTTAAAGAGTGGGAGCGCGACTGGGAAAAACTAAAATACTGCAGCGAACGGTGCCGGCGGAATAAAGATGTTTTAAAAAATTAGAATAAGGCATGTATTCAACAGACTGTTTTTCTGTATAGAACATAAAACAAATCGTAAAATCCATGCCTTATTTTTTTGATCAGCCATGGGTAATCTTAGTTCCAAGCACTTTCAGGAATTCTGCCAGCCATTTTTGATGTCCCGGCCAGGCAGGGGAGGTTACGATATTTCCGTCCACCACAGCTTCTGTGGGCTCAACTTCTTTGTAATCAGCTCCGGCAAGTGTTAATTCCGGTCCGCATGCCGGGTATGCTGTAAGTTTTCGCCCCTCGATGCCGCCGGCTGCAGCCATAATTTGCAGTCCGTGGCAAAGTGCCGCAATCGGTTTATCTTCATCAAGAAAATGACGTGTCATTTTCAGCACATCTGTATTTAACCGCAGATACTCCGGCGCACGTCCGCCCGGAAGCACAAGAGCATCGTAATCTTCCACGATAACTTTATCAAAATCGTAGTTTAAGGTGAAGTTGTGACCGGTGAGCTCTTTGTATGTTTGATCTCCCACAAAATCGTGGACGGCAGTCGGGCACTGTTCTCCCTCTTTCTTATCGGGGCAAACGGCATGCACAGTATGCCCCACCATCTGCAGTGCCTGAAACGGCACCATAATTTCAAGATCTTCACCGTAATCTCCCACAATCATCAGAATTTTTTTTGCACTCATAATAAATGGTTTTTTGAGTTGAAATTGACAAAACGAAAACGTGTTTAAACAAAAGAAAGTTCTCCTTACAAGATTGATAGTCAATAATTTAAATACACAGGAATGAGTATTTGATGATTTCCTGGATACAATTTTAGAGATTGTAAAATGAACCGCTAAAGTTGTTTTAAGATGTTAAAGAGTTGAAAACGGGAGAGATATGTTCCAGATAATTGTAATTATGGATACGTAATGCACAACTATAGTTTAAAACCGATCAGTTTTGAAACAAATTCTACTACTTGTTTTTGGGATTATTTTTCTGATTCCGATGTCGCTTTTTGCAATAAATATTTCTGATGATACTGCAATTGAAGGAACGGTTATAAATTCAGAGGGCTTGCCGATTGCAGGTGCAACGGTTGCGGTTTTTATTCCGGGCGAAGATCAGCCTGATTCAGGAACGGTTACAGATGAATCGGGAGAGTTTACACTGCCGGTATCCCCTGACAGCTACGTACTGAGTATCTCATTCATTTCTTACGATGATTATGAACGCAATATTACGGTTACAGAAGGTGAAGTTATAAATGTAGGTGAAGTTACGCTCACAGAGGCGAGAGCCGATCTGGATGAAGTCGTTATCGAAGCGGAACCGCGGTCTATGGAGATGCAGTTCGATCGGAGAGTGTATCGTGCAGATGACGATATCGATGCATTTGGCGGCACGGCTCTCGATATGCTGGATAATATTCCATCCATCGAAAGTGATTTCGACGGTAACCTGAGCCTTCGGGGCAGTGACAATGTCCGTGTGCTGATAAACGGAAGATCATCAGCGCTTTTGAGCGGCGGAACAGAAGCACTTGCTGCTATTCCAGAGGAGAGTATCGAGCGAGTGGAAGTGATTACAAATCCATCGGCCCGGTACCAGGCTGAAGGGGATGCCGGTGTGATAAACATTGTGCTAAAGAGAAATCGTGTTGCCGGCTTTAACGGATCAGCCCTCGGGCGTCTTGGTTTACCGAATGACAGCCGGGGATCACTGAATCTCAATTTCCTGTCGAATAACGTAAACTGGTTTACCAATTTTGGATTCCGCTTCCGTGAACGCCCTGCACGCGGAAGCCGGTTTCAGCGTTTTGAATCTGCCGATACCTCATATACCTACGATCAGTCGCAGGACAGGGTGAGAGATGAGATACGGGGGGATGGACGAATCGGGGCCGAAATTTTTATCGGTGAGACTCAGACACTCACTCCGTCAGTCTTTTTCAGATATCGGGATCGGGATAACAGTACGGAAACGCTTTACAGGGATATGGATTTGCAGGGAAATATGCTTCGAGAGATCTTTCGTGAGGATGCCGAGAATAGTAACCGAACAAATGTAGAGTTTGAGCTTGCCTACGATAAAGAGTTTGAGGATGAGAACCGCCGTCTTCAAATCGACGCAAAGTTTGACTATCAGCCTGAACAGGAATCCAGCGACCTGTTTGAAAGAAATGTGTTAGCGGATGATTTCCTCGGTCAGCAGCGAACCGATAACCGGGAAGAGATTACCGATCTTCAGTTTAATGCGGACTACGTGCACCCTATCGGGGAATCGGTAGAGTTGGAAGCTGGCGGGCGATCTTCTTTTCGATGGGTAGATAATCGCTATGATCTTGAAGAGTTTTCAAATGGCCAGTGGACTTCAATTGATGATTTTAGTTCTGATTTCAACTACTATCAGAACGTAAATGCAATCTATGCGATAGCATCAACGCAGCTTGGGGATTTCTCCATTCAAGGCGGCATCCGGGGTGAACAGACAATCATCGAAACAGAAGTTGAACTGGGGGGAGAATCATCACGAAGAAATTATCTCGATCTGTTTCCAAGCTTGTTTTTAGGTTATGAATTCAATGAGAGAAACAGTGTTCAAGCCAGCTACAGCCGGCGGCTCTCCCGTCCGCGTTTCCGAAATATTCTTCCTTTTTCAAATTTCAGGGATTCGAGAAATATCTTTACAGGAAATCCCGGATTGGATCCTGTTTACAGTAACTCTTATGAGTTGAGTTATTTGAGATACTGGGAGTCCGGGTCTGCAAGCACCACAGTATATCATCGTTACAGAACAGGCGTAGTGGAACGAATTACCGATGTGATGGATGATGGTGTAACACGCCGATTTCCGATTAATCTTTCAACACAGAAAAACTGGGGTGCAGAATTTGCGATCAGCCAGGATATCTGGGAAAATTTCAGGGTTCGGACCAGCCTCAACTATTTCACATCAGATACGGATGGAACCTACGAAGGGGAACAGTTTCAGCGCGATGCAACTGCGCTATTTGGTCGATTCAGAGTCCAATGGAGTATCACGGATAATTTAAGAGTTCAATCTACATTTCGATACCGCGGCCCAAGAAATACAACCCAGGGCAGGCGTGCAGCGTCCCATTCCGTCAATTCAGGAATTTCTTATGAATTGTTTGATGGTGATGCTACACTATCACTCAGCGGACGGGATCTGTTCAATACCCGTGGAAGAGATATTATTATTGATGAACCCGGTTTCTATTCCCGTGATCAATACCAGTGGCGAACGCGATCCATCCGCCTCAATTTTGTGTACCGGTTTAGCGCGTTTAATTGATAGGGGTTTTTTTAAATGCAGTCATGCCGCACTTGATGCGGCATCTCCCATCCTCGTTCGATTTAAAGATTCTGCCACTGGCAAATCATTACTCGTTGAAACGATGGTGGATCGCGGATAGGGGTCCGCGATGACGTTGGTAAGATTATTATTTTATTAAAGTCATAACGCACCTGATACGGCATCTCCCATTCCGGTTCGAATTGTTGATTCTGCTATTGGCAAATCATAGCTCGTTGAATCGACGGGAGATCGCGGATCGGGGTCCGCAATGATGTTGGTAAGATTATAATCTCATTAAAGTCATATCGCACTTGATGCGTATCTCCCATCCCGGTTCGATTTAAAGATTCTGCCATTGGTAAAAACCCGTCTCGTAGAGACGATATATTTGTAGAAAAAGAAGGTGCACCCAATACAAGATGTTCCGTAGGAACAATATGTTGTTTTGAACAGGCTTGAAGCCGGCAACATATCGATGTGCTCTGAAAAACATATCGTAACTGCGGCACGCGGTGGAATGCGCCATCATTTTTCTCCGAATATAATGCTTCGGTGGGAGCAAACAGCTGAGCTGTTTTGTTCGTACGCTCCGGTGCAAAGCACCAGAACGAGATGTGAAACGACGGGAGATCGCGGGTCAAAAACCCGCGATGACGTTGTCAGGGATTAGATCTCATCAGACATGGTATTTTTTAAGAACGCCTTTCACATTTAGATTACGATCAACAAATGCCTGAAGCTGTTGAGCGTGAATTCGTGCACGAAAAATACCATGTCTCAGCCATCACTCCATCACCGGATTACAATGAAATTCACCCTGCCCGCCGGATTGCGGCTTAACAAATACGGCGGCCGTTAACGGCGGTACGGTAATCAGCCCGTTGATCGCGGAAGCTGACCGAACCGCATCATCCACACCATTTTGTTGTACCGGGTGAAGTTCCAAACCCTCCATTCCGGAATCAAACTGTTTGGGCCTGAGATCAGAATTGAACAGCACAAGAATTCCGTCATGATTCTCATCCAGCGAGGGGCCGGCGCACTGTCCATCCGATAGGGTCATCGCAATCAGGCCGGGATCCTGCGCTGATCCGGTATTGTGAAATCCTACGCGACGATGAATCTCATCCGCGCTCTGGATACGAAAGAGGGGAGAGCTGTATCGAATCTCAAGCTGCTCCAGGAACTGCCGGTGGGCCTGCTCCATATGCTCTTTTTCAACGCTGATGTTAGGGTTAGTCATAAACTCTTTGTGATCATCCCAGCGGTCGGCATTATCCCACTCCGGAGGCAGGCCGGTCGCCCATTTGTGGGTTTCCATGGTGTAATCCACTGCGTTATACCAGTCACCGGACACATAGCTGTTTCGGTCCATCGATTTTGAACGCAGCAGATCGGTGCCCAGCTGGTAAAACGGGATGCCCTGACCGAAATTCAGAAAAGCGTTGCTGAGCATGTGAATCCGCACGCGCTCATCCATTCCGAGATCGAATGGGAGTTTGGCCTGGGTGTTGTCCCACAGCGTTTCGTTGTCGTGCTTGTCGATATAGTTGACTGACTCCTGCGGATTGAGTGCATACCCAATCATTTCATTGCCGCCATCCACGCGTTCATCACTCCGGTTAAGATAGGGATAGGTTGATAAATTTCCGGTCATGCCCACCCGAATGCGATCGGCGTGGCTGAACAGCGTCTGTTTTTCATCTTCCAGATCTCCGGTCACTTCTTCATTGGGGAAAAGGTAACGGCCGGTAGCAAAACCCTGGTCGCGGCCCGAGCCGGCAAAGAATCCGCCCCGAATCGCATCGCGTATCCGGTCATTGAAATTCCCGATCCCGGTGCCGCCCATCATAAACTGAGTTGCCTGGTCGAAGATGCGGTTGTCAGCTACTTCGCCAAAATTCCATCCTTCACCGTAAATGTAGATTTTGCTGCCATCCACGCCGTGTTCTTCGGGCGTGAGCTCTGCGAGAGCATCGAGCAGGTTCTCCATCACATATTTGGGATGGTGTCCCATCAGGTCAAACCGAAACGAGTCGATTTTGTAGTGCTTCGCCCAGAAGATTACCGAATCGAGAATCAGGCGCTCCATCATTGCAAATTCGGCGGCGGTGTTGGGGCAGCAGGTCGATTGCTCCACATCTCCGGTATCGGGATTGAGCCGCTGGTAGTAGCCCGGCACTACTTTATCGAGCACAGAGTAGCGGGAGTCGCCCGTGGCGTGGGTGTGATTGTAAACCACATCTACTACGATATTCAGGCCAATTTCATAGAGGCTTTTCACCATCTCGCGGGTCTCCAGGATCCGCTGAGTTCCATCGGGATCGGTTGAATAACTCCCCTGTGGTACGTTAAAATGATAGGGATCGTATCCCCAGTTGAACCCGTCGTGACGTGAAAAATTGACGGACGTTTCGCCTCGTTCGGCATAGGTTCGCTGGATCTCTTTGGTGATGGGATCCTCATCGGCCATCTGTTCAAACACTTCCCAGATGGGTGTATCGCCATATTTGTCGCAGTTCTCCTGCAGTCCCTCAACTTCTACAATTTCGCAGATTCTGCTGTAGGGATCATCCAGATCAACCCGCAATTCCCAGTTTTCATAAATGGATGCAATGTCGTTGATCGGCAGCAGGTGGAGGTGGGTCAGCCCGGCATCGGAAAGGCGCTGCAGGTGTGCCATTCCGTCTGACAAATCACGCCCGTTCACTCCATTGTGAGAAAACGCCATATAGGTGCCGCGATGCTCTTCCGGAACGGTTTGATCGATGACGCTGAAATCCCTCATATGTGCTTCGTAGAGTGTTATATCAGCGTGATCCGGCAATGTTTTGACCAGGTTATCCCATCCTTCCGGTTTGAGATCATTGCTGGTCACATCCACAAACTGGCTGTATTCGCTATCGGTAGCCAGGCTGACCGAGTAGGGATCGGTAACCTTGAAATTGTGAATCTCACCCGTTTCGTGATGGTAAACCTGCACATCAAACCGATAGAACATTCGGTCCCAGCCGGCCGGCCCATCAAACCGCCAGACGCCATCCCGTGGAGACGAATCAGCAGGATTGATCTCTTCCGCCAGGTTTTTCTCATCATCATACAACCTCAGTGTCACCGATTGTGCGGTAGGCGCCCAGAGGTTCAACCTGATGGAATCATCGCTATATACCGGGCCAAGATCGCCATCAAAAATAAACAGGTCATCGATCACTCCGTGAGTTTGTACTTGCGTAGCCTTGAGCGGACGGCCATCTTCATCTTTTGCAACGGTCACAAGTTGTCCTTTTAGTGCCTCATGAATTTGGTCATGGTTTGCATCGAGCGAATAAACCGGGCGATGTGAAATGTGACGAAATTTGTCCGCCAAAGCATCAGAAAGATCAGCATCAGGCGATAATGAAATCGATTCCCCTCCGGTAACTCCATAACCGGTGATTTGAATGTCGGCATCCTGGCTGTAATAAAGTTCGAATCGACTCGCATCTTCCCCGGCGTCCCATATCAGGCGATCGGACGAAACCCAGTGTGCGGCTGCGCCCTTAATAAAAATTTCTGAGGGTTCTGTTTGATCGATCTCCTGCTGCTCGGTTTGATGTGTGGAGGAACAGGCAGCCAGGAGTATTGCAAGAGTTGAAAGAGTTACCAGTGAAAGTTTTTTCATAAAACGTGAATAGGTCGATTCGTTGAGCTTTTTAAACATACTGGTCAAACTTACGGAATTAGGATTGATAATTCCCATTGAACCGAAATCGGTAAATCGTTTGTACCTGAAAAGATCATCAAAAAAACATGAGAAAATTTGCAATTCACTTTGTCTATGATTAATTGATGGTATTGCATGTCATATCGTTCGTGTTATAATTCATTGAATAAACCTTCATAAAATTATCATTATGACCATAAAAAAGGCATATCCTAAATCATTTTCTCACATAGGAATAACCGTTCCGGATATCGAAAAAGCAGTGAAATTCTACACAGAGGTAATGGGGTGGTATATCATTATGTCGCCCGATACAGTTGTTGAAGAGACGGATTCAGCAATAGGCAAAATGTGTATTGATGTATTTGGTGAAGGCTGGGGAGAGTTTCATATCGCTCATTTATCAACTTCTGATGGTATTGGAATTGAATTATTTTCTTTTCCGAAAGTTGAAAGCAAAGCCCCTGAATTTAATCCGTTCAATACCGGCCTTTTTCATTTCTGTATTCAGGACCCGGAAATTGAGGATCTTGTTGAGAAAATTGTTTCTCACGGTGGGAAACAGAGAATGCCGGTTCGGGAATACTATCCGGATGAAAAACCCTACAGAATGTGCTATGTTGAGGATCCATTTGGAGTTGTGTTTGAGATTTATAGTCATAGTTATGAACTCACATACTCATCCGGCGCTTATTCTGAATGATCCGATCTGTACAGATCAATAGGGTTGATTTCTGAATTTCTAAAAAATCAGGCATATGAAAAAAACAAAAATGTACCTATTGCTGAATGTGTTATTCTTATTGATGATTGTTGTCGTGATGCTTGGCAATCAGCATGTATCTGAAGATGCAGATCAGGTTCAAATCATGACAGTCAATGGTCCTGTTTCTGCATCAGAAATGGGAACCACACTTATCCATGAACATGTGCTGGTTGATTGGATTGGGGCAGACAGCACAGGGTATCACCGATGGGACCGAGAAGAGGTTGTTGAGCGGGTCCTTCCCTTTTTTGAGGAAGCACGGGAGCGGGGTGTTCAAACGATACTGGAATGTACGCCGGCCTACCTTGGCCGTGATCCCTATATCCTGCAGGAACTCTCCAGGAGATCAGGCATACAGGTTTTGACCAACACAGGATATTACGGTGCAGTGGAAAACCAATTTATGCCGGCACACGCCCGCGAAGAAAGTGCTGAAGATCTTGCCGGGCGCTGGATTACAGAATATGAAGAAGGTATTGACGGAAGCGGCATCCGGCCGGGTTTCATGAAAATTTCAGTAAAAGGGGAGGGACCACTTTCTGATCTTCATCAGAAGATTGTCCGGGCCGCAGCACGTACACATCTGGAAACTGGACTGACCATTGTTTCCCACACCACGGGTGATGAACCGGCTTTAGCCCAGGTTGAACTACTTGAACGAGCCGGTATCTCACCCTCAGCATTCGTCTGGACACATGCCCAGGCCGGTACTCTTGAAACCCAGATTGAGATCGGAAAGAAAGGAGGCTGGATCTCACTCGATAATTTCAATTACAACCCCGATGACGGCGGCAATCTCGAGTGGTTTCTTGGGCGAATAACCGAACTGGATAAAGCAGGTCTGCTCCACAGGGTGCTGATTTCACACGATGCCGGTTATTTCAATCCCGATGAACCGAATGGAGGTGATTTTCGGAGCTACACTGACCTTTTTGAGCATTTGCTGCCGGCACTGCTGGAAAATGGATTCACCGACGATGATATTGATCGATTACTGGTTCAGAATCCACAAGAAGCGTATGGTATCCAAAGGAGATAGACGGGCCAGCCGGAATCAAAAATGCTGATAAGATTTGAGGAGGAAAAGCCTCTATTTTCTATTATTCTGATCTTTCCAGATCACCGGCACTCCTTCATCTTTGCCCAGCAGCGGATCCGTGGCCGGAATCGGAACGGCGGCAATATTTTTATCGGCCTGCGGACGCTCTCCTTTTTCACCGGTTTTCATATCATAACTACTGCCATAAGGATAGGCGCCCACAACCATAAAATCACGGCTGCTGCCAAGATTTTTGTGGGCTACACCTGCCGGAATTACAATAACATCTCCCGCTTCCACATCTAATTTTTCACCCTGTTCGCCTCCCAGGTGCAGCTTTGCATTGCCAGAATAAACACCCAAAACTTCGTGTGATGTGCTGTGATAGTGATGATAGCTGAATACGCCGTTCTTCCAGGCATTTGTCCAGTTGTTAATAGCAAAACAGTTAATCAGCCACTCTGCTCCACCATTTCCACGCTGATCGAATACCTGTTGATACAGAAGTAGCGGGAGTGAATTATTGGGTATTAAACCGTCGTCTTTAAAGACATATTGTGTTGGTTTCATGAGGATGATAGTTTGGTTAGTTCTCTGGATTCTTTAATTAATATGTATTTTATGGCCGAATATGTTTCCCTTTTTATGCTATTTAACTGATGATTAAAACTCATCAGATTTCATAGAATCAGTTTAACTACAGTGAATACATTTTAACGATAGATGTTCAGAATATGAAAAATCCCTTGCGGAAAACTGTGATCAAAATCAGGCAATTGAGAGAGGCGATGAGTATGGTCAAATCAACAAACTTTCGTTTCCTGCGATTTTCACCACCGGGCCATTTCTACTCACCGATTCCTGATTATGAATCGTTAAAAAATCGAAAACCACTATTTAATCAAGATGTAAGAGAGATTCCCGGTCTTGAATTAAGGGAAAAGAAACAGCTTGAACTTGTGGACAGGCTAGCCGGGTTTTACCGGGAACTACCATGGAAAGAAGATGCAAAAAACTCACCGCTTCGATATCACTTCGATAACATCTACTTCAGCTATGGCGATGCCGTTACACTCTACTCAATGATGAGACACTTTCAGCCAAAACGGATGATCGAAGCCGGATCCGGGTTTTCATCCGCGGCCATGCTGGATGTGGATGAGCGGTTTTTCGACGGTGAGATTCAGTTCACCTTCATAGAACCGCACCCGGAACGTCTGCGTGAGCTTCTGTCTGATGAGGATTTAGACCGGGTCTCAATACTTAGTCAGCCCGTGCAGCAGGTGGATCTGTCGGAATTTGAACTGCTGGATGAAGGGGATTTTTTGTTTGTCGATTCATCCCATGTATCCAAAACGGGATCGGATGTAAACTTTCTGATCCATAGCGTACTGCCGGCACTGAAATCCGGAGTGATCATCCATTTTCATGATATATTCTGGCCGTTTGAATATCCCAAAAAGTGGCTGAAATCAGGCCGGGCGTGGAATGAGTGCTACCTAATCCGTGCGTTCCTGTTATATAACCCGCAGTTTGAAATTCTCTTTTTTAACTCTTACCTGGAAAAGCATCACCGGAAAAAGATCCGCGAAAAGCTGCCGCTTATGCTGCGTCAGCCCAGTGCCAAAATGACGTTTGGCAATTCAAGTTTGTGGCTGAGGAAGAAATAATTGGGGGACGTCTCCCCTGCCATTGCTTACTTGGTTTCGTAGTAAGTTTCCCGGGGAGGGAGGGCTGTCAATCAGATTGTAGAAAAACCGATGGACACCCCTCTAAATTTCACTACGCTTACGCTGCGTGTTCAAAAAATGAGCCCCTTGTTAGGGGAGACTTTTCACTGAATAAACAGAAATATAGTCTACTCTATTTTCTGCTAAGCTGTACCGCTTTAACGCCGCCCAAACCGGCTGCTACGAAAAGTGTACTGTTTCGAAAGGCTACATGGTTAGCTGATTCAAAATCATTAAATTTCAGGTTGCCGATCAGCTCTACTGAAAATTCATCGCCACTCGTGTATGAGGCAAGATCTTTACTCGCTTCGGCAACATACACACCGGCTTCTCCATTTGAGATGAAAATAAACTCCTCATCAGCCGAAGCCGCATTTGTTTCCACTACATCTTCATTCAATCCAAGAGATTCAGCATCTGGAACAGGAATGTTTGCAATCAGATCACCGGTGTTAAGATCAATCAGATGGGTTCCGGAGCGATTGGCTGCTACCAGGGCGAGATCTCCGTGGATCTCTACCGTACTTTTGGCTTGGGAGGTAACGGCGTTTTCAAATGTATACGAATAACTTGTAATCTCAGAGTGGTCGCTTTTGTCCAGTACGGTAATGATAATATCATTGGATTCCGGATCAGCCGATAAAACTACAATTCGGTTTTCATCCGTATCTACCCAGCGTGCTCCGGGAATCTCCAGGTACGTTACATGATTTGAAAGTCCATCTTCAAATATTGTTAAACCTGCGTTATTTCCACTTGTAACATACAATCGGTCATCTGATTGATGAATGCTGTTTGCAGCAAATCCCGGCAGACCGGCACTGACTGGATTATCATTTATGTTAAAACCCGAAAATCCAAACATCCGTGCGGCTGAAAAGCCTGCATCTTTTGTTAATAAAGGATCTTCTGAAGAGTGAGCCAGCCAAATATTGTTTTCATTGATAAAAACCGCATTGGTTTTTGCATTCGTGAACTCGATGCCTGACCGCACCCGAATGGCGTTTCTGCCGCTGCTGGTTATCTGAAGTGCATCCACGGCTCCGATATAATCATTGCCCTGAACATTATAGCTTGCTGCCGCGCGGGCACTGTTCCCAAAAACATGAACCATGGTTGCTTGTGTTTGCACATCATTTACAACCGGTGCATCGACATCTGCGATAAGATGCAGTGCAAACGAGCGCTTCGCGACAGCTTTGCCGACAGTGGTGTCTTCGCTTACAACATCAATTTCCGAATCTCTGTCTGTCAGACGGATCTCAAGGTTGGTTTCATCATTATTGATTGCATATCCCTGGTCGTCAGGGGTATCGTTATTTACACTGCATCCAATCATGCCGATGAATAAAAATAACAGAAGACCGTTAATAAGTATTTTCAGGTATTTTGACGCCATAGCTTAGATTGGTTTTTATATTCAATTATTGAAATTAATTCTCTTTCCCTAAGATTTGAACTCAGGTTTGATAGCCTCTATATGGCTATAGTTGTAATCAGTTATCGTCGATAAATGTGTATTTATAAGGAGTTTTTTTAGGAGGAGGAAATCTGTTGGGGGAGGAGATTAACTAATAGCTTTCTTAGCACGTATGTACAATCCGGAGTACAACTCTTGATCGGTTACATAAATCAATCAGTTTGATATACAACATCTCATATCTATATTGTAATTATCGTCATGAACAAATTTAGGTAATATGGATTTAGATAAAAGAAAAATCTTAGCTGCACAGAAGCTGCTGGCCACAGATCAGGAGAAAGTCATTGAACAGGTAGAACAATTGTTTTCTGCCCGGGAACAGGTTGAAATTACAGATGATCAAAAGCGCTTACTCGATGAGGCATTGTACTCGCTGGAAGAGGATGGCAGGCGCTTGCATGAAGATGTTGTGCGAGATACCAATGAACGCTACAATAAAAAATAGGTCCGTTTAATGAAACAGGTCTATTGGTCGCAGAAAGCTACATCTGATTACTGGAAGAATATAGATTATCTGCTTGAGTACTGGGATCTGAAAGTTGCACATGCATTTATTGATAAGACGAATCATACCATAGACTTGATTCAAAAAAGTCCCGAAGCATTTCCTGAGACTGATTACAAGAATATTCGACGTGCCATAATTGTACCCCAAATCACGCTCTTTTATCGGCTTAATTTCAATGATGACTCTATCGATCTTCTGCGCTTTTGGAGTAACTTTCAGAATCCAGACTCTATTTCATTTTAACTTTTGTCTATCGCCTCACTTCACCAAAACCATTTGACAAGCCTGAACGAACTGTCCGACTTGCCATTCTCTTCCTAAACACGTGACTCACAGCATTCGTAATCCGCAAAGTCACTTTACCTACCCTGAATCTCTAAACTTACGTACCCGCTCAGGTTCATCAGGTTTTGTGGCAAGGCTGACTCCGATCAGCAGCACTACATTGGCGATTAAACCGTAGACTCCTTCGTGAACCGGCAGCGGTTTGATTTCAGGGAAGATCAGGAAAAGAGTGTTGATTGCAATTCCGCCGAAGAGTCCGGCCAGCGCACCGGCTTTGGTGGCACGGCTCCAGTAGAACATCGCAAAAATGACGGGAAAGATCTGCGCCACGCCTCCGTACGAACCAAGCAGCAGCGCCACGATCGATACGTCGATTACCACGGCAAAGAGGTAGGCGATCAGCCCGATCACCAGTACGGAGATCTGAATGAGCAGGCGTTCGGTTTTGTCATTTAAGTCTGTTACCTGGCTGAGTCCATCCCGAATACCGATGGAAGCGGCGGAGTGGAGAATGGCGTCGCCGGATGACATCGATGCGGCGAGTGCACCGGCGCAGAAAAGGCCAATGACGATGGCCGGTAGATCGAGCTGCATCAGGATATGCGGCAATATGCTATCGGCCGGTTCCACACCGGGAAAAGCGACAACGGCTGAAAATCCGATCAGGAGAATTGGAATCAGAAAGATGAGGAATGTGGGGTAGAGAACTACACTCAGACGCATCGCTTTTACATTACGGGCGGCAAAACTGCGCATAAAAAAGTGCGGCCAGACCGAAAATCCCACGGCTGACACAAAGACGGCTGATCCATATCCCCACCAGTCCCATCGCGTTCCGTCACCAGCCAGGCCCGGTGCTTCCAGCATTGCGGTGTGCCCGGCTTCCATGATTGCATCAAACATCGGCCCGATCCCGCCGTAGAGCGTATTCGGCAGGTAGATTCCCAGCACCCATGCGAGTACCATCATAAACATGCCCTGGAAAGCGTTCGACCAGCCGACTCCCATCACCCCGCTGAAGTAGACGTAGATCAGCACCACCACGTAGGTGACTCCGGCCCCGGCCCAGTAAGGGATCATCCCTTCGCTGATCACATTGAGCACGTACCCAGCGCCAACCATCTGCAGGGTGAGATAGGGGATGAAGACCACTACGCTCAAAATAGCGAGCATTACAGAGAGAAATTTGCTGTCGAAACGGGCGGCAAGGAGCTCGGCCTGGGTGACATATCCATATTTTTTTCCAAGCCGCCACGCCCGCGGGCCGAAAAAGTAGAGCGGCACGATGCCAATCACCCCGTATGCGATGATGTAGAATGCTGCGGCACCACGCGAATAGGCCCAGCCCGGTCCGCCCAGGAAGGCAAACGAGGAGAAAATAGACGCGCCAAGCACAAAATAGAGAATAAAAGCGTTCATGCTGCGGTCGCCCGCCACATATCCGCTCACGCTTTTTGTGATCCGGAGTGAGGGAATGATTCCGGTCAGGAGAGAGATCAGAAGATAGAGCCCAACGATGATGAGAATAACGGTTCCGGTTTCCATGATGATCAGACTTTATCCTGATGTTTATCGGTTAGATAGAGTCCCATCATGGCAGCAAAACCAATGATCACCCAGAGAATAATCCAGACAAAAGAGAGTGGAAATCCGAAGATCAGCGGGGTGGCGGATGAAAAGATGGCGTGACCCGGCCAGATGATGGCGAGGCATGTGATCAGCATGACGATCACAAAAATAATTCGTGTGCTGCGGAGGGGGACTCTTTTTTCCGGCTGATTTTCTTCGGGGTGATCCATTGATTGCATTTCAACTCAATTCTGACTATTGATCGAACTCATCAAATCAATAAAGAGGATTTCTGTGTGAAATGCACGCGGGTTGTGGGAAAAGTGAAAGGTGAAAATATTCCCGTAACCTGTTTAGCAATCTTAACATTTTTAAGTCGAAAAACTCATTCCGAAGCTCCCCTCTCTTGCAAGACCCGCAGGGCGTGGTAGAGAGGGGACGGGGGTGAGTCAGAAGGACTGGTGACGATGGTAAAGACATAAATCTTAACTTATTTAGGTGCGATTTTTTTGGAAGACAGTTTTCTCAAAGCCTCTCGAGAGGGGAAAGGTGAAGCGGAAACCGCGAAGCCGGATGACGCAAACGAGGGGTGGGTTTGGTGACTTTGATCGTGGAACGTAGCCATTTCAGACTTCTTGCCCTCGCGAACACACCCCTGATTCCCGAAACTAACGCTATGCGTCGTTTCGTTAATCTGTCCCCTCTCGAGATGGGATTTAAGGACCCTCAAAAGAGGTTCAATTACATTGTAAATTCCAAGGAAAGGCAATGAAATCCCCTCCCCGAATAATCGGGTCCAAGTGTGGTTTGAGAGGGGAAAAGCCCATCAAAACGTGCGTAGCGTGATTTTGATGGTGAGGGGTGTGTTGAAGGGGGCAGGAGCAGTTGTGCGAATTTAGGTTTAGATCAGAGCTCCGTGGGACACACCCCTGAATGTTGAATACCGTCTGCGCGGGATTTCTAAATTCTGTCCCCTCTCGAGAGGGGAAAAGGATGTGAAAACGGTGTATCACCGATTTTCACACCGAGGGGTGTGTACTACACCCCAGCCTTATGCAAATCCCGCATCTCATCCAGGCGGATATTTCCTTCGTAGTACGCCCGACCCACGACTACACCATGGAGGTTGTGGTTTTGAAGTTCAATTAAATCCTGGAGGTTTGAAACGCCTCCTGATGCGATCCAGTTGAGATCCGGAAATCGTTTTTGCAGATCGCTGTACATTTCTACATTTGGACCGCTCAGCATGCCATCGCGGGCGATATCGGTGCTAAGTACGGTTTTCAAACCGGCTTCAATCAGCGGGTTCAGAAACTCCGCAATCGGGCGGTCGGAGGTTTCCAGCCAGCCGCCATACGCCATTTTTCCATCTTTCAGATCCAGGCCGAGAATCATTTCGTCCGGATTGGCTTCAACGGCGCTCCGAAAGGCATCCGGACTTTTTACCGCCATCGAGCTGCAGATTACACCGCTGAGCCCGGCATTCAGAAGCAGATCGATATCCTCTCGCGAACGAACCCCGCCGCCGGTTTGAACCGACAGTTCCACGTTGTCAATCATCTGCCGAATAATTGGCAGGTTCTCAAAGTTTCCGCTCTTGGCTCCATTCAGATCAACCACATGAATATGTTCAAAACCGGCCGCTTTGAACTTTTCCGCCTCGCGGACAGGATTATGATTGTAAACTGTTTTTTTTGCATAATCGCCCTTTTGCAGGCGAACCACCTGTCCGTCGAGCAGGTCGATTGCGGGGATGATGTTCATGGCTTGTTAAGAAATTTGTTATTGAAAACTATTCGGTTGTGAAGATAGGAAATTGGGGCGGGAGTGGAACAAAAGAAATGATATTTCTACGCTCAATAAGATCACGATCCGTTACTCTTCACCATATCCAAAAAATTCTGAAGCAGTAACGATCCCACAGACCCAGATTTTTCGGGGTGAAACTGAACGCCCATAAAATTGTCTTTGGCAACTACGGCGGCAAAATCGTTGATGTATTTACAGGTTGCAAGAGCGTGGTCGTTTGATGGAGCGTAATAGCCGTGCACATAGTAAAGGAATTGTTGATTGCCAATCCCATTGATTAAAGGGTGCTCCTTTTGAGGTGCAAATTGATTCCACCCCATGTGAGGTACTTTTGCTTTTGAAGAGTCGAATTTTTTCAGGCGGCCGGGAATCAAACCGAGTGTTTCGCTGTCGCCCTCCTCAGAGGATTCATAGAGCAGCTGCATTCCCAGGCAGATTCCGAGTACCGGCTTATCTGTATTTTTTAGCCATACATCCAGATCACGGGAGCGGAGGTCGTCCATTGCGGCCCCGGCATGACCCACCCCGGGAAAGATAATTCCATCGGCCTTTGAGAGCTCATCCGGCTCGTCAGAAATAAAATGGTCGGCCCCCAGCCGTTTCAGTGCATTTGAAACTGATGTGAGATTGCCCGCCTGGTATTTGATGATTCCGATCATTGACTGTCTTTAATTGGGGTGGAAAAGTGAAAAGTCAAAACGGACGAGAATCCTTTCGCCAGCTGGTGGAGTACTCCCCTCGAGCCACACTTGGTGCAGATAGTTCGGCGGGGAGAATTTTCACTTTTGATTTTATACTTTTCACTTAAATGGTTCCTTTAGTGGTTGGTAATATGCCGCGAATCCGTTCATTTCGGCTGATGGCAAATCGTAATGCCTTTGCAAAGCCTTTAAAGATCGATTCGATAATATGATGTTCGTTTTTACCGGTTGCCTCAACATGCAGGGTTGCTTTTACGTTCATGGCCAGTGTATAATAAAAGTGCTCTAACATTTCGGTTGGAAAATCGCCGACGTACTCTCTTTTGAGATCCACATCCCATCGCAGAAACGGGCGGTCGGAGAGGTCAATCGCCACGGTGGCCTGCGCTTCATCCATCGGCAGAACAAACCCGTAGCGCTGAATTCCCGCTTTGTTTTCAGAGATCGCTTCCCGAATGGCCTGGCCAAGTGCAATAGCAGTATCTTCGATGGTGTGATGTTCATCCACGTCCAGGTCGCCGTTGCAGGTAAGTTCCAGGTCGATTAACCCGTGACGCGCAATCTGATCGAGCATGTGATCAAAAAAGTTCAAACCGGTGCTGATGTCGCTTTTACCCGTTCCGTCCAGGTTGATAGAGATCGAAATTTGCGTCTCTTTCGTATCCCGACTGATTTCCGCCTTCCGGCTGGGGAACAGGATGGATCGGGTGATCTCTGTCCAGGAATCGGCGGTTTCCACAGGCTTACCATCCGACTCAAAAATATATTGATCCACATTTTTAATAGTGCCGTCCGCGTCAGCTTCTCCGAACCCTGAATTAGTGATCGATTCATTTTCAATCAGTTTTTGCTGATGATCTGAAAGTGATCCGGCATCAAAACCGAGCTGATATTCCGCCTCCATCAAATACTTCATGCCAAAAAGAGCACCTTCCGGCAGCAAGCTTTCACTTTCGGATTTCAATGCGGTAGGGTGGATATAGATTTTCATGGTTTCTTTGTTTGATTTGGTAGTAAGAGATCTCCCCTCCCCGGGTAACTACACCCCCGAGTCAAAGCTCGGGACAAGCCGGGGCCAGAAAAAACACTGGAAGGGGAGATTTTCACTTTTCACTTTTCACTTTTCATTTCTCACTTTTCCCCTCACCCCACAACATCTTTCAGTGCCCTCAAAAACTTTACGTTCTCATCCGGCATACCGATGGTGACCCTCAGGCAATCTTCGCACAGCGGTTCATGACCGCGATAGCGCACAATCACGCCAAGTTTAGCTAAATTTTGATACACTTCTTTCGCCTTTCGGATTTTAAAAAGCAGAAAATTGGCGTTTGAGGGATACACTTTTTCAACCGCATCCGCCAGATTCAGCTGCTCAGCCACGTACTGCCGCTCTTCGCGGATTTTTTTGATGTTGAATTTTAGCAGTTCCAGGTTATCAAATGCTTTCAGGGCAGTATCGGCTGTATGCTTATTGATGTTGTACGGGGCTTTTACCCGCATCATATAGCTGATGATCTCCGGATTGGCAATCGCCACGCCCAGACGAATACCTGCCAAGCCAAAAGCCTTGGAAAAGGTCTGCAGCACCACCAGGTTGGGATACTGCTGCACCATTCCGGCCATCGACTCCTGCCTGCTGAAATCGATATACGCCTCATCCACCACCACAATTCCCGGAAAGGTCGTGCAAAGCTTCAGCAGATCGGTCCGCTTCATATCATTTGCGGTGGGATTGTTTGGCGAGCAGAGAAACAGGAGCTTCGTCGTTTCATCGACAGTCTCCTTGATCAAATCAGGCTGAAGCTGAAATTTCTCAGTCAGCATCACCTCTTTGATATTCACATTGTTGATGCTGGCCGACACCTTATACATCCCGTACGTGGGCGGCGTGGTTATGATAGAATCCCTTCCCGGCTCACAAAAAATCCGCATCAGCAGATCGATCGGCTCATCGCTGCCAACACCCAGGAAAAGATTTTCAACCTCCACACTTCGGTACTCCGCAATTACCTTCCGAAGCCGATCCTGCGTGGGGTCGGGATATCGATGCAAATCCAGCGTATTTCGCACAGATGCACCGTAACTATTTTCGTTGGCATCCAGAAGCACGCCTTCATCAAAGTCATCCCGCGCACTTCGGTAGGGCGTCAGATTACGGATATTTTCGCGGACAAGGGTTTCGATGTTTGTTGTAGGCATTGAACAAATTTTATGTTTGGATTCAAATGTCCCCCTTAGAAGGGGGCAGAAACCGACGCAGGAGGTTTCGGGGGATGATTACGGAACGTTGATCTTGTTTATGGGTAATTTGTGAATCTGTACCCCGCGAACCCACCCCTGATCAATCGCTGAACGCTCTTGATCTGTCCCCTCCCGAGAGGGGAAAACCTTTTCACCTTTCACTTTTCACTTTTGCCAGCCTCAAACTCACCGCATTTTTATGAGCGTCCAGCCCTTCAAGACCCGCAAGAGTCTCCACGGTGGGACCGAGATTTTTCAATCCTTCTTTGGTGATTGTCTGCATGGTAATAAATTTCTGGAAACTGTGGAGCGATACGCCGCTGTACATCCGGGCGTAGCCGTATGTGGGCAGCGTGTGATTGGTGCCGGAGGCGTAATCGCCCATGCTTTCGGGGGTCCACTGACCGATAAAAACCGACCCGGCATTGGATACGTCTTCTGCCAGCTCTTCTGCATCATTCGTATTGATAATCAGGTGCTCCGGCGCGTATTGGTTTGAGAACTCCATCGCCTGCTCTGTGGATTCCACCACAATCGTAAAGCTTTTTTCAAGCGCATCGGCAGCAAACTCTTTTCGGGGGAGGTCATTCAGCTGCTTTTGTACCTGTGAATTAATTTCATCAAGGTTGGCCTGAACGGTAACAACTAAAACAACCTGGCTATCGGACCCGTGTTCGGCTTGCGAAAGCAGATCGGCGGCGATGAACTCGGGATCAGCAGTTTCATCGGCAATAACAAGCACTTCCGACGGACCCGCGGGCATATCAATGGAGACCATCGCCTCGCTGTTTTGCAAGATCATTTTGGCGGCGGTAACGTACTGGTTACCCGGACCAAAAATCTTATCCACCTTGGGTATCGATTCGGTGCCATAGGCCATCCCGGCAACTGCCTGCGCACCGCCTGCTTTCACTACGGCCGCTGCCCCGATTTTTTTCGCCACGTACAGAATCGACTCCGGAATGTTTCCATCTTTATCCGGAGGCGTAGCCACTACGATCGTCTTGCAGCCTGCAACGTAAGCGGGAATGCCGAGCATCATAGCGGTGGAGGGGAGGGGCGCGGTTCCGCCAGGAATGTAGAGACCAACGCGCTCAATCGGCCTGGCCACACGGCTGCATACAACGCCATCGGTCGTCTCCACATCAAGATTCATCGAAAACTGTTCCCGGTGAAACCGGTAGATATTCTGCATGGCCCGGTCGAGAGCTTCCTCTATTTTGGGATCCAGGTTCACCTCCATTTCTGAGGGATCCACCGTCATGGGCTCTGGCCGCACGCCGTCAAATTTCTCGGTAAACGTTAAAATCGCTTCATCCCCGCCCGACTCCACCGCATCAAGGATTGGCTGCACCGTACCAAAAACAGACGCAAAATCCATTTTTGGACGTTTGGTCAGTTCCGTGATTTGGGAAGGGGTGAGGGAGTTGTATTTATAGGTTTTCATTATTTAATCGTATTGAGGTTTCGCAAGTCCCCTCTTGAGAGGGGGAAGGTGTAGCGGAAACGGCAAAGCCGGATGACGCAAACGAGGGGTGTGCTACATGGCTGGATTTCTGCTCATATTCAACACACCCCTGATCAATCGCTGGACGCTCTTGATCTGTCCCCTCTTGAGAGGGGATTAATCATCTATAATCTCACATCTCCTAAACAATCATACTTTCAATCGGCAGCATCACAATTCCGGTGGCGCCGGCGGCTTTGAGTTCTTCCATCAGGTCCCAGAATGCGGTGATGGTAATGACCGTGTGAATGGCCACCATTCCGTTGTCGGCCAGGGGCATCACGGTTGGGCTCCTCAGTGATGGAATGATCTTCTTAATTTTCTCCACAGATTCCTGCGGGGCGTTCATCATGATATAGCGGCTTTTCTCGGCCCGCTGGTATCCTTCAATCCGCTGCAGAAATTTGTCGATCAGTGCCTGTTTGCCATCGGAAAGCGGCTTATTGGTTTTTACAAGCTGCGTTTCGGAATCAAAAATCTTATCAATCTCTACGAGACCGTTCGCTTTCAGTGTGCCGCCGGTCGAGACCAGGTCGGTGATTGCATCGGCTATCTCCAGGCGCGGGGCGATCTCCACGGAACCGGATAGCGTTACGATCTTTACATTAATCCCTTTCTCTTCAAAAAAGTTGCGGGTGAGTACGGGATAGCTGGTGGCAATTTTTTTGCCTTCAAAATCTTCTGCTTTTTTGATATCCCCATTTTTGGGTACGGCAACCGACAGCCGGCAGACACCGTATTCGAGGCCTTTCAGGATGGTGACATCCGCCTGGTCTTCAGCCACGACATTCGCGCCCACAAAACCGAGATCGCAAACACCGTCCTGCACATATTCCGGAATATCATCATCCCGGATTAAAAGAAGTTCTACATCAAAATTCAGACACCTGACGAGCAGGCTTCGCTTGTAGTCGTCAAATTTCAGACCGATGCCTTCAAGCAGTTTTAACGTTTTATCCGTAAGTCGGCCGCTTTTCTGAACGGCTATACGCAGTGACGTGGTAGAATCAAGGGTTCTCATAAGAAAATAAAATCAGGTTGTTTGTAGAAAAAGAGTGTGATAACCGGGCAGAAGGGACGAAAGGAGATGATTCAGTGTACAAGATGCCCATGGCTGCCGGTTTGCAGACGATGATGATGGAGAGAAATATGGAAGTCAGTTTTAATCACGCGCCAAAGTTAGGGATTTACAGAGTGTAAAGCCAACGCAGGAGAGGGGGAAATTCATTCCGGGGAGTTCGTATAAAAAAGATCCGTACCATAGGCATCCCGCTGGGGCAATGTCTTTTTGAGACATTGCGAATCTTACGTGCAGGTATTGTAGAGTTACACAGGAAACCGTTCGAATCATTCCGTAAAAAGTGATAGCTTTAGGGTAAACATCTAAAACAAAAACAGGCCAATGAAAACCGTAGCTCAGCTCACTTATATTCCGCTCTATTCCGATCACCCCAAAGAACAGGTTCAGGATCTTATTGAATTCGTTGCACAGCACGATGTTGAGGTGGATGTAAATTATCTCTCCACCAGCATCAAAGGAGAAACTGAAGTTGTTTTTGAACTAATTCGTGAAGTGTATGATACGATGGCGCTCGAAGGCGAAACCTTCCGGTTCCATGTAGAACTGCTCAGCCCCACGAAAGAGTGAAATGCGGAAAATGGGGTATATAGGTTATCGGTTAGCTGAAAACAGTTTTTCCCGAATAACCTGTAGCAAATAACTCTTAACCGACCCAGGTACGAAAAGAGTGCAATCCCCGTTCTGAATCCGTATATTGAAGGCTACTTTGAATTCAGCCCACCCGACGACGTTTTATGAAACAAATTCGAAATTTTTGCATCATTGCTCACATCGATCACGGCAAATCTACGCTGGCGGACCGTCTGCTTGAACGGACCGGCACTATCAGCGAGCGGGAGATGCAGGAGCAGGTTCTGGATGATATGGACCTGGAACGGGAACGCGGCATTACGATCAAAAGCCACGCCATCCGGATGATCTACACGCGGCCAAATAAAGAGGAGGTTATCTTCAACCTCATCGATACGCCCGGCCATGTAGATTTTGCGTATGAAGTATCCCGGGCACTAAAAGCGTGCGAGGGTGCCATTCTGGTAGTGGATGCCGCGCAGGGGATTGAGGCGCAAACAATTTCGAATCTCTACCAGGCGATTGATCAGAATTTGGAAATTATTCCTGTACTCAACAAGATCGACCTTCCCGGCGCTGATGTGGAAGATGTGGGGCAGCAGATTGTGGATATGATCGGCTGCGATATGGAAGATATTCTGCACGTTTCCGGCAAGACCGGGGATGGCGTTGAAGCTCTTCTCGAAGCGATCGTTGAACGGGTTCCGGCACCAAGCCAGGAAGTGGAAAAGCCGCTGAAAGCTCTGATTTTTGATTCAATTTTTAACACCTATCGCGGTTCAATTGCCTATGTTCGCGTGATGCAGGGCACGCTCAAAAAAGGGGACGGTATCCTGTTTATGGCGTCCGACAAAGAGTATGATGCTGAAGAAGTTGGGTATCTCGAACTCAAAAAAAGAGCGTGCGACGAGCTCAAAGCCGGAGAAGTAGGATATGTAATCGGTAGCGTGAAATCACTGCAGGATGCCAGGGTAGGGGATACCATAACCCATCAGAAAAAAGGAGCAGATGCACCTATTCCGGGATACAAGGAGTCAAAACCGATGGTGTTTAGCGGGATTTTTCCCACGCAGTCCGAAGATTTTGAAGATCTGCGCTCGGCCCTGGAGAAGCTGCAGCTGAATGATGCGTCGCTTTCCTATCAACCCGAAACTTCCAAGGCACTTGGTTTTGGATTTCGTGCCGGATTTCTTGGTTTGCTCCACATGGAGATTGTACAGGAGCGGCTCGATCGCGAATTTAATATTGATATTATCACCACTGTGCCCAACGTGAAGTATGAGGTGGAGACAGATTATAAAGGCGAGAAAAAACGGGTTCAGGTGGATAACCCGAGCGAAATGCCCGATGCCGGAAAAGTGGAGGCGGTTTGGGAACCGTATATTAAAGCGAGTATTATTACCCCGGCTGATTATATAGGTCCGGTGATGGCGCTCTGCCAGAACCGGCGCGGTGTTTATGTAAACCAGCTGTTTATGCAGGGAAACCGGGTGGATATCACCTATGAACTGCCAATGGCCGAAGTGGTATTTGATTTTTACGATAAGCTGAAAAGTGGCACGCGCGGTTATGCATCTCTCGATTATGAATTTATTGAATACCGAAAGGGCGATCTGGTACGTTTAGATATCCTGCTCAACGGCGAACCTGTGGATGCGCTCTCCAGCATCACCCACAGGGACAGCGCTTATGAGCAGGGCCGTAAGGTTTGTGCCAAGCTTAAGGAACTTATTCCCCAGCAGCAGTACGAAGTAGCAGTGCAGGCCGCGATCGGCTCAAGGGTTATTGCCCGCGATACGATCCGTGCTCTCCGGAAAGATGTTACCGCAAAATGTTATGGTGGTGATATCAGCCGGAAACGTAAACTGATTGAAAAACAGAAAGAAGGAAAAAAAAGAATGAAACAGGTCGGTTCCGTGGAGATCCCGCAGGAAGCATTTCTGGCCGTTTTATCAATGGACGAAGATTAAAATACCATATCATATGATGCAGCGAAGCCTATTTCTACTCCTATTTGTATGCGTATTCACTTTTCAGGCATACGCCCAATTCGAAGATCCCGATATCCAAAAGGTTACTAAAGCCGATAGGACCGCGTTTCAGCAGCAGTTCTCGGATATCAACTGGACCGGACAGGGGCTTTATAATCCCACAACGATCGATCGCATCCCCACGATCGAACTGCGTTCACGGCTGCAGGCTGTTTTTGGTGATCCCACCCAAAGTATTGGTGATCTGATCAATGAACGTGATTATCGTCCGGGCAAGGCCGTTCAGTTTGAATACTGGTTTATCATTGATGATGAAATTCCGATGATGGTTCTGGATCTTGATGGTCCGTTCGAGAATGGCCTGGTGTACGTGGGTGCCAGCCGGTATATCGACCTCATGCCGCAGATTAAACGTACCTTCACACGAAAGTTAATGAATGAAGGAAGTGATATGGCATCTTTCAGCGATTATTTTTACTCTCCTGAGCGGGATCAATGGTTTCTTGTGCGGTATCATGATGGGGAGTTCGAAAGAGAAGCGATCGACAGGCCCGGTTCATTTAATTAAATAAAGCACCCAATTACGTTGAGCAAAAAATCCGGTAAAGCAAAAAAAAGATATTTCTGGCAGAGTGATCCCAAAAAAAGCAGGGAGGAAGAGTCGAAAGCAAAGCACTGGGCGCGCGAGTGGTTGGATGCCTTGGTTTGGGCTGCAATTGCAGCAATTATCCTCCGCACATTCTTTTTTGGAGCCTATCGGATTCCAACCCCGTCTATGGAAAAAACATTGCTCACGGGTGATTTTCTGATTGTAACAAAACTGGCCTACGGCCCGCGTTCACCCATGACGGTTTCCGTTCCGTTCACAGATATTTATGTGCCCGGTGTACGTCTTCCGTGGTTCAGGCTCCCAGGCTATACGGATATCGACCGAAATGACATCGTGGTCTTTAACTATCCGATCGATGTGGGCCCGGTTTCAATGAAAACCAACTACATTAAACGTGCAGTAGGCATGCCGGGTGACAGGCTCGAGATCGATGATAAAGTGCTCTTCGTAAATGGTGAAGAGAGCGAGATTATGGCTCCGATGATGCAGAACTACCGTGTTGAGGTTAGAGAAAGAATTCGGCTGAGCCCCTCAAAAGTTCGTGATGCCGGTGCCCGGATTGTTCAGAGTGGAAATGGTGTGCATATCATCAATATGACCGATGAAACTGCACAGGAGGTGGAAAACTGGGGTGAAGTAAACAGTGTTGAACCTTTTGTGCTGCCTGATGATTTTGATGAATTCAGCCGCCGCCCTTTTCATTTTTCGCGTGGTTTTATGAATCACGATAACTTGTCTGAATTCCAGGTGCCGTATGAAGGCCAGCAGGTGGAGTTATCCCAAGATAACTGGCATCTCTACCGTGATATTATTGAACGGTACGAGAGAAATTCAGTGCAGCGGGATGAAGACCGATTTGTTATTAACGGGGAAGAAACAAACAGCTATACCATCCAGCAGGATTACTATTTTATGATGGGTGATAACCGCGATGATAGTGAAGACAGCCGCTATTGGGGATTTGTACCCGATGATCACGTGATCGGAAAAGCCAGCATCATCTACTTCTCATGGGACGGCGAGCGATGGTTCCCACGGTTTGACCGGGTTTTTAATATGATACATTAGGCAGAGATCAGGTAAACAGATTACGACAGGTTTCGGGCATCTCCGGGCAGATATTGTGAACATTGCCCACCGTGTCATTTTTCTTTTTAGGTGAACCTTTGATGGCACATATATAGGACGCTGATTATGATTCTGTTAAATCGTCTCAATCGCCCATAACTATTTGATCGATATGGAGTTTATTTTGGTGTGTCCCCCCTCGAGAGGCTGTGAGGAAATTGTTTTCCAAAGAAAATGCACATAAAATAAATTGAAATTTCTGCCATTCTCACAGCTCCCAGGCTTTCTGACCCACCCCCGTCCCCTCCCTATCGCGCCCTAACGGGACTTGATAGGGAGGGGAGCTTCAATACAAGCTTTCATACCTTAAAAAATAAATAATGCCAACGAATGAGATGGTTAATTCGCACAGCCTCTCGAAGGGGGCAATGGGGGATGACCTGCTGAGTTTCACAACAAGAAATAGACACTTCCGAACAGAGAAAGTCATCCCAGCCGAGGTATCGCCTTATCCAAAAAGCCTCAACCTGCTCTCCTCCCAAACGCTTCCGGGATCGTGGAATTAAACCACACATGATTAATTCAACCGGTAATGAATCGAAAAGAAACTGCCGGATGAATAGAGTTTTACATTACTCCAGCCTACTTCCCTGATCGGAGCCTTAATAAACGGTTCAGCCCGAAGGCTCCAATTTGGGTGAATGTCGAACTCATATCCTATCGAAAAGTTCGCATTGCTCATCCAGTGACGCGTTCCTGTTCTATCACTCCACTGTTGAATACTCTGGGAATATTCATCACTATATCTGAATTGATACTCTTCACTTATCATAATGTAGGAAGAGATTCCGGCTGACAGATAAAATCTTGAGCGCCCGATATCGATAAAATCATATTTCAGATTTATCGGGATATCGATTAAAAAACATTGTCCTGTCATCTGTTCGGGGCCAACGCCATCAGCCCAATAGACCGGGGGATTGTAGCTTTGGCGATCTGTGGAGTATCGAGCCAACGTATGGATTGCACCGGTGGTTAGTGACAGGTTTGATAGGAGATTATACTCAAACATGATTCCAAGTTTGTAACCAGGATCATGCCATTGATTGAAAGATCCCACACTGCTGAGGTCAGGACCGGCTACCACGCCGAAGGAGAATCGTGAGCGCTCTGTATCATATCGGGCCGCCCGGCTGTCTGCTATGAGATCGCCGGGATCGGTTTTGTAATCAAGGCTTGGATGCGCGGGTTGTTTTTTAAACTCATGGATGGACAATGACCTATTTGGAGTGAACATTTCTGCAGGAAGCTCAGTGTAGGCTATATCTGGCATATCATTCAAATATTCACGCCCGGTCCATGTGCGAGGATCCGGTTCTTCGGTGAGATGCTGTTCCCGGCCTGGATCCGTTTGGCTATCCTTGTCGGTAGTATGTTTGGATATATCTTCGGCAACAAATTCATCCCGTTGGTCCGGTATGCTCTGATCTTCATCTTCAAAATTCGGAAGGATCTGCTGTTGCGGGAATTGTGGTATCGGTTGTGATCGTTCACTGTCGAGCTGATCGCTGATTTGATTCAGCCGGGTGTGGTTTTCGTATGTGAAATAACCCAGCAGAGAAATAATCAAAATAGCCGCTGCGGCTACCATCCGGGTTCTGTTTTTGGATGCAATTTTAGCATCCAGAAGATCCAGCCGTTTCTCCAGCTTATGCCAGTCATTTTCATTATAGGATATATCATATTCGGCAGACTTCTTTTTGAAGTACCGCTCAAAAGGGTCGTTTTGATCGTTTCTATCCATTTTGCTTCCTGTTATACGATAAATTCTTTTTCACAATCTCCTGCAGGTTTTTCTTCGCCTTTGAGAGATTCGATTTGGATGTCCCCTCAGCAATATCAAGCATATTCGCAATCTCGCGGTGTGAAAACCCCTCAATTACATAGAGGTTAAAAACCGTTCTGTAGGCCGGCGATAATTGCTGCACCATTTCAATAATTTCCTGATAGGAGAGGCTGCAGGTGATGGCTTCTTTTTGTCCAATACTATTTTCATGCAGCTCAAAACTGTCATGAACCGCTCCTTTTTTGTACTTGTGATAGTGATTAATAGCTGTGTTAATAATAATTCTGCGCAGCCATGGTTTGAATGGGCGACTCTGATCGTAGGATTTTATATTTTCGAAAACCTTCATAAAAGCGTCGTTTAATATTTCCACTCCCTGCTCCCTTGAGTCAGCATAGCGTAATGTGATGCTCATACCATACGCATAGAACTTCTCGTAAAGCTCTTTTTGGCTTTCTCTGCGCCTTTTACGGCATCCTTTTATGATTTTTGCAAGCAATGGTATATCTGTTTACCAGCAGTCGATTTTTGGTTATTCCTTAATAAACGCATCTTCATACTAAACTCTACAGGAAAAAAACGATTGGGGTTGCCTTGAATCAGAGTTGAACTCATCCTAATTAACTTCCTAAACCGAAGATCCTGTGAATATTGAACCCAAAACGAAAATCTCCCTCCCAAAAACGATCCCGGTTAAATGCCATGATATATTGTTCGTTGTGCCATTGGGAACTGGCAAGGAATATCTGAAATATATGTCCCCCGGTATAGATGTTTAGTGCGATGGCTGCTGCATTATGTGTGCCCGGATTTCGATCACCCAGTATCGGCAGGTATTCACCGCTGATCGCGAAACGGTCATTCAGTTCATAGTTGAACAGAAGTCCGAGACCCAGCAACCTATTTAAATTTGCTCCGCTCGGACTATTGAAATAAGCTGCCATTGGTGTGATTTGAAGGCTTAAAGCCTCCATTTTTCTTGCAATCTTCAGAGATGTGAAATAGCTGAGCCGGTCAGAAAATTCCAGTCCAATTCCTGATGTGGTGTTAATTCCGGTTGAAATTTTAACTGCCAGATCAACAGGTGTGCTTCCGGTTTCGGTTTGACGAAGTAGGTTGATTTTACTATTTATATCTACAACTTTGTTAAAGGTCATCCTGCCCATCCCGACAGAAAATCTGTCGGTGATCCCATATTCAAGCCCGATGCGAGTATTTGCTCCATCATCCATGCCAAAAAACCGATCAATACCACCATTTATGAGGCCAAATGTGTGGATCACCGATGTATTCAAATTTTTAGACGGAACATTATCAACAGTACTTATTCCGATGTTGACCGGTGCCCAGAAGATATCTTCAACAGGCTGATCTGTATCAACCCGTTCTCGCTGTAGTTGTGCCTCTGCCGTGTAGCTGAAAGAGGTGCCGAGTATCAAAAACAAAAGATAAAATGTGAATCGGGTGAGTGACCGTATCATGGCGGTATGGGTTAGTTCGCGTTGCTGAAAAACTCATCTCTGTTATAAGACTGAAGAGTGGCTTCAATCAGAACCTGCTGTTCATCCGTTACCCTGTAGAAAAGAATGCCGGGCGGTTCAATGTCATAATCATCAAGTTGCAGGATCCACTCCGCCTTTAGCTGGACCGCACCACTCTGTAGCTGCATTTTACCTTCAATAGAAACTTCCCGGGTAACGCCATGGATGGTAAATTCACCGCTCACGACAACATTTTGCAGTTCAGTTGAATCTTCATCGAATGGTGAATGGATAGCCCCTGTAAATTCAGCGAAGGGATACTCATCAACGTTCAGAGTGCGATACATATCCCTGTCGCGACGGCTGATCCCAGTTTTGATCGTATTAAGGTCGAGGTAAAAATCAACTATGTTCTCCTGCAGATCAATGAATCCGGTTAGGTGTTCTGAGCTTCCCGTGAATGTGTGAAGAGGAACACTGGAGGTGAATTCAGCATACCCGGTTTCGGTATAATACACAGGCAGTTCAAAATTGTTGAGATCCCGGGTCAGGGCAAATTGAAAAAAAATGACGAAGTATATGAGATAGCGCACATCAGTTCCAGGTTTGAGATTGGTGATATGAGAGAGACTTGCCTAACCTCCGTAAGGAGAGATTAATCGCTTTCCACTACTGTTATTGTGCCTGCCATACCGGGGTGAGGGATACAGAAATAGTCGAAGGTGCCGGTATCAGTAAAGGTGAAAGAATAGGAATTACCGGGAGCGACATCACCGCTGTTAAAAAGTTCGTCATGTTCGCGATCAGATCCACTTGTTACGGTATGGACCATGTCACTGCTATTTTGCCAGGTTACGGTTGTGCCTGCGTCAACTTCAAGATTTGATGGACTAAATGATTGTCCGACCATTTGAATTACAGCTTCATCAGAGGAATCGCCGTTATCATTTATATCTGGGCCGGTTGATGTATCATCTCCGCATGAAGTAATAAAAAAAGCGGCTAAAAATAATGCAGTAAGGAAAGCCGGTATGCGCAAACGAAACTTTCCATCAGAGGGAATGAATTGGATTGAATGCATATGAATTCTGTGTTTTTATGGATTTGAAATTTGAACGATATCTATTAATCCATACAGAACACAGAGATAAAAGGTTGCCTGGGGCCGAAAAGTAAAATGCCCGGTCTTGAAATTAAGATCGGGCATGTAAATGGTGTTCCACAGCTTTTTCTTGAGTTTGAATTCTCAAGAGAAGTTTGATACTCTGATTTTACATATTCAGGACTCTTGAATGTCTTCCAGATGCTCTTCAAGACGATCCCAGGTTTCGGTAAATCCTTCAATCATTCCCATCTCAACCAGTTTTTCAACCTCTTCTTTTGATCCAACTTTAGAAATGACTGTGATTTTTGTTTTAGAATCAACTGAATCAAAGGTAATAACAGTATCAAATGCGGGCATTTCTGTATTGATATTGCCATCTTTGTCTGAGAAATAATCCTGGTAAATAATTTTTTCAGGCTCATCGATCTTTTTGAACTTTGCTAATCCCCAGGATTCATCTCCATCATTGGGCCCGCTCATGCAATAATGCCAGGTTCCGCCCGGTTTGAAATCAATCTGGCAGTACGATAACGGCCAGGATCTGGGCCCCCACCAGTTGATCAGGTGTTCACAGGTGGAATAGGTCTCAAATACAAGTTTTCGGGGCGCATTAAAAACACGGGTAAAAATGATTTCGCGTTCTTTGGTTTCTACGGTTTGATGTTTAATCGTTTCCTTCATTTTTCTCCTTTGTTTGTATTTTTTTCAGGTAGTCATCCAGCCGGTCAAAACTCGCCTCCCAGAATTTACGGTATTCACTAATCCACTCATCAACGTCTTTCAGTGGCTGCGGATGAAGACGGCAGGGCCGGTACTGAGCTTCGCGGCTTCGTTCAATCAGGTTGGCCCGTTCCAGAACCTTCAGGTGTTTAGTAACCGCAGGCATCGTCATTTCGAACGGTTCGGCAAGTTCTGATACGGTTTTTTCCCCTGAGGTCAGGCTGGCCAGAATGGCCCGTCGCGTTGGATCTGCAAGAGCTTGAAATGTGGTACTGAGTTGATCGGCTGACATATTTATACGTAACTTATTCATTATTTAACTGAATGGTAAAATAATTATAAATCAGATAAATGCAATGTGAATTATATTGACAGTACAAGGCCTGGTCATATGGGGTATGAATGTTTCGCGCACCAGTGAGCGGGTGCACTCGAACAGATTTTTAAAAACTTAAGTTCTGATCCTGATTGATTAGATGTTCTGCTTATACAAATCCTATACCGTGTTTTTTAGCAGATTTCTGATTAAGTTGAGGGCACACATGAACAAAAGAACTCTTCAAATACCGATCATTACGATTTTGTTTTGTTACCTGGCACTAACCCAGGTTTATCGCTTCGTTCATGTGCATGCTGTTGAAACGGCAGATGGGTTTCAGATCGAGTGGAGTCTGCACAACGTACTGCATCCCCACGATCACGATTTTGGTGAAGATGACCATCAGCAGGAGGTTGATCACCTCATCGGTGACTGGGATCATCTCCATTCAATACAAATGGATCCCCCTTCTTTTCAGGCAGATAAATGGAGCATCAGTCTCACTCCAGATCAGTTTCCACAAACTCTCTATGTAGAACCCAGGACCGGCCCGCCGCCGCTGGCTCCAATTCTGTCACCCTCCACTTACCGCGGCCCGCCTCTTAGTTAATCAAACCGGTAATTTAGACCGAATAGGGATCTCTGTGTCTTCTTCATAAGGTTCCTTGCCAAAGCCTGAATTTTCTCAATTTGTCAACTTTTAAGAAGACCTCCAAGGTTTCAAAAACCCTGGAGGTCTGGACCTGATTTGAAGTACATGTTGAATTAAATTCAATCAGCCATAAACGTTTATGTTTAAAATCATACGAATTCACCACTTATGAAATCATTTCTACTAACCTTACTGATGCTGTTTTTGGTCAATGCGCCAGTTCTCCCGGGCCAATCGATACAAGTTTCACTCGACGATGTTGAACAATTTGCTGAGAAACACAGTCCGGAGTGGGAGCAATTCAATCATCGCCTGGAATTTATGGTTCAGGGTGAAAATGCGGATGCAGTCAGACTAAACCCTGAACTGCATTACGATCTCGAATATCTGAATTCCGATCCGCGGTCCGAAAGGGAGCATTTTGCTTTCATTGAACAGGAACTCCGCACGCCAAGCCACTTTAGAAATTTGCGTCAATATCGCGACCAGCGAGTTGAAGCGATAAATAAGGAGATTAAATCCTCAAAATCGAAGTGGCTTGCAGACATGCGTTTCGGATTTATCAGGATTGTGCTTATCAAGGAACAACTTTCCGGACTTGAACAACTTCAGCGCCTGCCGGATCACTTTATGGAGGCGCTGGAGCTTCGTTCACAGGAGGGGGAAACTTCATTGATTGAAGAGCAGCTTCTGAAAATGAGCCGGTATCAGCTTCAGAGTTTGATCAGGGAGCTTGAGCTTTCTCTGGAACAACAGAAATCGGAATGGCTGATCAGAATGGGGATTGATAATGATCAACATGTAGAATTTGTAGGCTCGTTCAGCGACCCGGAAATCACGATTCCGGGAAAAGAAGAGCTGATGGTTTTGCTGGATCAGGCTCCGGAGCGACAGGCCACTGATCTTGCCCGGCAGAGCGCCCGGCAGTCGATTGATCTTGAAGAGAGCCGCCGCTGGCCCTCATTTAGTGTTCGGGCTGGTTATAAAACGCTGAACCCTGATTTTCATGGGTTCATGGCCGGAGTCTCAATTCCCATCCCGCTGCTGAACCGTAATCGTCCCGCCATTGAACAGGCCCGAGCACAGGAGCGAATGTCTGCACTCACATACTCGGCAACGGTAGATCGTCAGAACCGGCAGCTCAATCAGGCCTGGGATGCGCTTTACTCGATTCGATCCGGTCTTAACGAACTTCCGGAGGAAACTGCCGGAACTGACAATTTTATCAACACCCTCACTGTGGCATATGAGGAGGGGGAGCAATCTCTGAATGATGTTCTGAACACCCTGAATATGATGGCCGACACCCATCGCACAAAATTCAGCCAGCTTGAACAAGCCTATGAGCAGGTCATGATAATTGAGGCAGTAACCGGGAGGTCAGTTTTGATGGCGTATTAATCTTTAGACCTGAGTTTTATGAGTAAAATAAATTTAGAAAAAAGTCTCCCCTAACAAGGGGCTCATTCTTTGAACACGCAGCGTAAGCGTAGTGAAATTTAGAGGGGTGTTCATTTGTATTTTCGACATTCTGATGAACATCCCCCTCAATCCCCCTTTGCTAAGGGGGACTCTTACGTTCAAGATTTAACAATCGAATCCATTTACCACCACAAAACGATACAATCAAATGAAAACACAGATCCGGATACTCACCTTAGTTGCAAGTTCATTGCTGCTTTTTGCAGCATGCGGGGAGCATGATCATCATGACCACAACGGAGATCACTCTCACGACAACGATCATGATCATGAATACCATCGTATAACGGTGTGGGAGGAAAACCGCGAGTGGATGGTGAAATTCGAACTTCACGAAAATTCGGGCCGAATTGAAGGTCATCTCTACGCTACCGAGAATTCCTCAGCAGTTCACAATGTCTCCGGAACTCTCCGTTTCGAGCATGATGAAACTGTCGAAAATGAAGCGGAGATTGAGCACGTATCAGGCGGAAAGTATGAATTTGAACTCTTCTTCGGCGACAGCGATACTCCAAATCTGGTTGCTGAACTTACTGCCGGTGGGGAAACCTTCAGGATTGATTTTGGAGAGACCGACCGATATGCCGGCCACCCGCACTCACCGGCTGACGAAGTGGTTGAGTTTGAAAAAGAGCGTCAGTGGCTTCTCGATTTTACGACGGAAGCCGCAGAATACAGGGCAATTCCTGAACTGGTCTCTGCCATCGGCCGGGCTGTACCCGATCTGAATCATGTAATGGAGGTCATCTCCCCGGTTGACGGGCATATCGACCCGGATGATCTCGCCATCCTGCCGGTTGCAGGCGAGCGTGTGGGCCGCGGCGATCTGATTACCGCCATTTCCCCGCCACTGACGGCCGAAAACTCATGGGTTCAAAAGCGGCTTGCTTATATTCAGGCACAGGAAGCCTACGAGCGTGCCCAGAGATTGATTGAAAATAATGCGATTTCATACCGGGAATACCAGCTACGGGAGCGGGAGTATGAGGCACGCCGGGCAGGGTATGAACACTTTATCGGCCACGGGGAAAACGGTACAACACATATTATTGATGATAACGATCATCTCTATCTGAAAGCATCGAAAGACGGGGTTATCAGCCGGGTCTACGTGACACCCGGTCGGCAGATCAGCAGCGGTGATCCAATCCTCTCTCTCTACAACCCCGATTATCTGTGGCTTGAGCTTACCGGCTATAGCGATGATTTTGAACAACTTACTGAGATTCACGGCATCGAATTGAAAACGGGGCGAGATCAGCACGTTACCCTCGATGAGAATCAGATTTCACTGATTAGCCGTGACGAACAAAGTGACATTACCGGCACCAGAAGCATGGTCGTCATTTCAACTGTTAACAGGGACAAAAAGTTAAAAGCGAACCAGCCCGTTCAGGCGAAAATTATGACAGGCAGCGGAGAAGCCGGGGTTACAGTTCCGGCTAACGCACTGTTTGATGAAGAATCCCATTTCGTGGTGTTTGTGCAGCACTCGGGAGATCAGTTTGAGCGGCGGGTAGTGAGGCCCGGTGCCCGGTACGACGGGTATGTGACCATCACGGAAGGATTATCGGAAGGTGAACGGGTGGTGACAGAGGGAGTGTATCCCCTGCACCTCGCGACAGGAAACGCAGAAATCGGTCACGGACACAGTCACTAATTATATTTATATGTTAGACTCAATCATACAAACAAGTATTCGTGAACGGCTGGTTGTAATTGTGGCAGCTGTGATTCTGGTGATATCAGGTTTTTTCCTGACCAGAGATATGGCCGTGGATGTACTTCCAGATGTGTCGGCCCCGGTTGTTACCGTACTGACCGAAGCGCCGGGTCTGCCGCCGGAAGAGGTTGAACAGATGATCTCCTACCCGGTGGAGACAGTACTGATCGGCTCGGAAGGGGTGCGAAGGGTAACCTCAAACTCAATCCAGGGGTTTTCATCCGTTCAGGTTGAATTTGACTGGGACGTGGACGTTCCACGGGCACGGCAAATTGTAAATGAACAGCTTCAGGGCATCGGCGATCAGCTGCCGGGTCAATCCGGCACGCCGTTCCTGGCTCCGGTAACCTCCATTATGGGTGAGATCATGCTGGCCGGTTTCACGTCGGAAACCACACCGATAATGGACCTCCGAACAGATGTGGATTTCATCGTTCGCCGTGAGCTGCTCGCCATGCCGGGCGTAGCAGCCGTTTCAGTTTATGGCGGAGATCGGCAACAATTCACCATCGAACCCGACCCGGAACGAATGGAGATGCTGGGCATCAGCCTGAATGGGTTGATGGATGCCGCGAGGGAATCATCGGCCGGAATTTCAGGCGGATTTCTGAATCACTCCGGCAAAGCGTATACAATCCGCGGATTTGGCCGTGCCTCCGGCATTGAGGAAATTGGTCAATCCGTGGTGAGCCAAACAGAAAATGGTCTGCCCGTTTTACTTCAGGATGTGGCCGGGCTTTCGGTGAAACCCGCCCCGCGCATCGGGGATGCTTCCATCAACGCTGAGCCGGGAATTGTGCTGGTGATCAGCAAACAGCCGGACGCGAATACGATTGAGCTGACCCGTCAGATTGAAGAGAGGCTTAATGAACTGGCCGGATCACTGCCCGATGATGTAACCGTTCATCCGGATCTGTTTCAGCAGGCGCACTTTATCAACGTGGCGATCGGTAATGTAACCAAGGCGCTGCTGATCAGTGGGTTTTTAGTTGTTTTCATTCTCTTCATCTTTCTGAATAACTGGCGCGCCACGGTGATTTCACTTGTGGCGATCCCGATGTCGGTAATTCTCTCACTGCTGGTTCTATGGTACGGCGGATTTACCTTCAACACCATGACCCTCGGCGGCATCGCCATCGCCATCGGGGTTCTGGTGGATGATGCGATCGTCTTTGTTGAAAATGTATTTCGACGGCTGCAGGAGAACAACGTGCAGGATGAGTCAGACAGGGAGAGTTTTCTGGCCATTGTTGCGGATGCCTCGTCGGAAATCAAAGGACCGATTGTGCTGGCAAACTTTGCCATCGTGGTTGTATTTTTGCCGTTTCTTTTTCTGACCGGGCTCGAAGGCCGTCTGCTGATGCCTCTTGGAGTTGCTTATGTGACAACCATCATCGCATCCCTGCTGGTGGCGCTGATCGTTACTCCGGCCATGAGCGCCTGGCTGTTGGTGGACAGTGGAAATCAACCAAATGAGAAAAGCAGGCTTACACGTTTTCTCGAAAACAGCTATCAGCCGATCCTTGAATTTTGTTTCAGATGGAGAAAAGCTGTTTTGATCGTCGTACTACTACTTTTTGCAGTTAGTGTTGCGCTGATACCGGGCATCGGCCGATCATTTCTGCCGGAGTTTAATGAAGGTACCCTGAATGTTGGTATGACAACCCTGCCCGGCACCTCTCTCGAGGAGTCGAACAAACTGGGGCTAAAACTCGAGGAGATGCTGCTTGATCACCCCGCCGTGATTTCCACGGGACGACGCGTAGGACGCGCACAAATGGACGAGCACACCATGGGAACTCACGCCCATGAGATTGAAGTTCGGCTTGACGAGAATGGTTATGAAAGCATGAGCGAACTGATGGATGAACTTCGTCATTCGCTCGAACTACTGCCCGGGGCAGGAATTTCGCTGGATCAGCCGATCACCCACCGGATCGATCACATGCTCACCGGGGTGCGGACCAACCTGGCTGTAAAGGTATACGGACCGGACCGGACTCGTCTTCAGTCAATTAGCAGGCAGGTGGAATCGGTGTTGAGAAGTGAGGAGAACGCCCAGGATATCCTCACCGAAGAACAGAGAGATATCCCGCAGCTGCAGATCCTCCCCGATCGGTCATCCCTCGCCATGCACGGCCTCTCGATGGGCCGGTTTGCCGAACTGGTGGAAACGGCATTTGGCGGCGTGGTTGTCGATCAGATTTATCGTGATCCTGCCGTATTTGACCTGGTTGTGCGATACAGCGAAAGCCACCGGGAGAGCCCGGATGCGGTGAAACGTACCCCCATTGAGCTCCCGTCCGGCGCGTTTATCCGGGTCAGTGATGTTGCGGATGTTCGGGTCAGTAACGCCCCCGAAACCATCACCCGGGAGAACGCAAGCCGGATGATGGTGACCCAGGCCAATATTACCGGGGGAGATCTTCGGGGAACCGTGGACCGGCTGCGTCAGTCAGTGAATGAGGAGATCGATCTTTCCGGCGGCTACGTGATTGCCTTTGAGGGGCAGTTTCAGCAGGAAGAGGAGGCCAGCCGTGTTATTCTGTTAGTCAGCCTGCTGTCAATGATTCTGATTTTTCTGGCTCTCTTTATCGAATTCCGGTCTGCGAAACAGTCCCTTCTCATACTGCTGAACCTTCCACTGGCACTGATGGGAGGCATCGTGGTGGTTTACCTGGGCGGCGGAATACTCAGTATCGCGGGGTTGATCGGGTTCATTACCCTGTTCGGAATCGCCGTACGTAACGGAATTATCCTGATCGCCCGGTATAACGACCTGATCGCAAAGCAGACCATGACCATCCGTGAAGCTGTCATTGAAGGTTCGATGAACCGGCTGCAACCGATTCTGATGACGGTAGTGACCACGGCGCTTGCGCTCATTCCGCTGGTTCTTGCGGCAAATCAGCCCGGAAATGAGATCCAGGGGCCGATGGCGACAGTCATCCTTGGCGGGTTGATATCAGCAACGGCCCTCAACATGATCGTGGTTCCGCTGCTGTTCGACTGGTATTTCAGGGAGAGGTGAAAAATCAGCTCCAAATACCACATACAGATGGATCAATAGCGAATTGATCCTCCGGCCAACCCGTAAAAAAATGTCTATTTTTAGATGAATTGAATTCAATCAAATCCAACACCGCAAAACATGAACATTTACTTCTCAGGTTCCATCAGGGGAGGGCGCCAGGATGCCGAACTCTACAAACAGCTCATAGAGCATTTGAAACAATACGGCACTGTACTTACTGAGCATATCGGTTATGAAAACATCAGCCATTCCAAAACCGATCGTGAAATTCACGATGAGGATATGGCGTGGCTGCGGGAGTCGGATATCGTGATAGCCGAGGTAACCACGCCTTCACTTGGCGTGGGTTACGAAATCGGCCGGGCGGTTGAGATGGAAAAAAGAATAGTATGCCTGTACCGGAATATTGATGGCAGTAAGGTGTCAGCGATGTTAAAAGGTTCACCTAATTTCCAATGCAAGAGCTACCAAACCATCGAAGAGGCAAAAACAATTTTATCTGGATTCATCAGTGAGTAAATCCGTATACCTTACCATCCAGCCCTCCGAAAAAGACTTTTCCATTTGATATAACAGGTGAAGAAACCACACCGTAAATATCAATGTCTTCTGTCTTTTCCCACATAAATCGCCATTTTTCATCACCAGTAAGGCGATCAACGGCAAAGAATCCGCCCCGGTGATCAATGCCGTAGTTTGCATTTCCAAACGTGCCGCTGTAAACGGTGCTTTCGGTTACCGCAGGGGTTGTCCAGGGTGAGCCTCCCAGATCTGCGCTCCACAAAAGTTCTCCGGTATCTGCATCAAACGATTTCAGGAGCTGATCGTCGGATGAACCAATAAACAGCCGGCCGTCATTAATGGACCCCGAGGATTCTATCCATGATCCCCAGTGATAGTAGCTCCAGGCTTCTTTTCCGGTTGAAGCATCCAGTGCAAAAAGGTCTGCACTCCGGCTGCCGATCATAATCTTTCCGTTTCCATATACCGGAGACGATACAATCATCTGTCCTGTGTTGAATTTCCATTTCAATGTGCCGGTTTCAGCATCAACGGCATACAGGTGATGGTCGTAACTGCCGAAGAAAACTATCTCTTCTGCCACAGCCGGGATGGATTGGATAGGCCCTTCGGTTTTAAAACGCCACATTTCATCACCTGAATATTCATCAATAGCGAAAAGGTGGCCGTCCGCACTTCCCACATAAACAATGCCGTTCGAAATGGCGGCTGCCGAAGCCATGCTGTCGTAACCCGGGGATTCATCATTTGGGAGTTTTCGCTGCCACTCTTGTCCGCAGGTGTCAAACTTCCAGGTGGGAATGCCATTTTCTTTGCTGAGCTTATAGAGAGTTCCGTTATCCGAAAGAATATAAACGTGGTTTTCATGAACCAGGGGACGCGAAAAAATCTCAGCGCCGGTATGGAATTTCCACTTCAAATCACCGGATGATTGAGAAAGTGCGTAGAGAGTTCCGTCCCTGCTTCCGATATACACAACTTCATCATCCGCTGATGCATCACCCCAGATGGCACCGTCGGTCTGAAATGTCCAGTCCGGTGCTGCTGTTGACTGGCTGCTAACCGGTTCTTTTGCTTCCGGAAGTTTTGAAACCGGGAAGAGTTCAAAACGCAGGCCCCTGGCAGAATTGGGAAAACTGCCGGTAAGCCGCTGACTATCTGAATCAACTGTAAACTGAATGGATCCGGCTGTGAAATGCGAACTTTCCCGGTTTATGGCTCCAACCGGTCGTTCAGGAAAGGGGATTACCGGCATGTAGGTGAATGCAGCCAGGTGATTATCGTCATCATAGCGGAAATCGAGATAAAACTCTGTTGTCTGATTTTGATAGATCAGCTCACCGCCCCAGGTTCCGGGTGTCAATTGACTGTTTTGAGAGGATTGGGAAAAAAGAGCAAATGGCAGAAAAAGTATAAAAGCGTGAAGTATGATCGTTTTCAATAGGTTTCCTTGCTATGTTATTCTGTAAATCATTGGCATAAATATGATTACAATGTATGGCAGTTACGCCCGGATCCATGAAAAGGTTTCGGATTGTATTTACTTATTAATTTCGGATATTCCTTTCCGGCTTGTCAACATCTTAATTTAAACGAACGTAATCCTTCTTTTTGTGACCTTTGTCCTATTTTTAGCGGGCCTTCTTTTGCTGATAGCCGGTGCCGAACTGCTTGTGAAAGGAGCATCCGGAATTGCTCTGACATTCAGAATTTCCCCGCTTGTTGTCGGGCTGACCGTTGTTTCATTTGGAACCAGTGCCCCGGAGCTGGCAGTGGGAATTCAATCGTCGCTGACCGGGAATGAGGGAATCACATTCGGAACAGTTGTTGGCAGCAACATTTTCAATATACTCTTCATCCTTGGTGTTTCGGCATTGATTCTGCCTCTTTCGGTCTCCAGAAAGCTTCTTCGCCTGGACGTACCATTTATGATCTTTCTCTCTGTTCTTTTATTGATGTTATCAATGAATGGGGTACTGAGTCGGGTTGAGGGTATTGTATTAACGGCGGCACTGATCGGCTATACTTTCTTTTTGATAAGCAATAGTCGCGGAAAACGTGAAACAGAATTCGCTGAACCCGGTGAGACTCCTGTTAAAGATAAAGGATGGGTTCTAAATATCAGTATGGTTGCGGGCGGGCTTGGAATACTGCTGGCAGGTTCCGGCTGGTTTCTGGATGGAGCTGTGGAAATTGCCCGACTAGCCGGACTCAGTGAAGCCATTATCGGGTTAACTATTGTTGCCGCAGGCACGTCAATGCCGGAAGTGGTTACCTCGGTTATGGCCGCCATTCGCGGAGAGCGTGAGATTGCCGTGGGTAATGTGGTTGGCAGCAATATCTTCAATATTCTGGGTGTATTGGGTATTTCAGCAATGTTTGCAGCCGATGGCCTTAATGTTTCAGAACCGATGATCAGGTTCGATATACCGGTGATGATTGCCGCAGCGCTGGCCTGCCTGCCGATCTTTTTTACGGGCGGAGTGATAAGCCGGGGCGAAGGTCTTCTCTTTTTGGGGTTCTACACGGCCTATACATTCTATCTAATTCTGGCAGCCACTCAACACGATTCACTTCCGGTGTTCAGTGCCGTGATGTTGTGGTTTGTGATACCTTTCACGGTCATCATACTGGCCATTGTCGTCTATCAGCAGATCATTTCTGAAAAGAGAAAATTGTGAGGATATACCCATCCATTTTACAGCCACTTAATCCAAAAAAAAAGCAGTCTCAAAATAATCTGAGTCTGCCTTTCGGTACACAACTTTTTCCAACACTATTGTTTTCAAGGTAAACGAACCCTAATCCCGTCTCATTTCTCTGCGGGCATCTTCAATTGCAGACTGCAGGTTTTGCAATTCTCTTTTCAATTGAGATCCATTATTCACGACATTATCAGCTATGGGTGTGATTGAATCTATTCCATCGCTGGTTAAATCATTCGATAAAAACTCTTCGATTTCGTTCACATCAGAGACATACGTTTTGAAGGCCTCTTTTACACCCACATTACGCTGGGCAATCTTGTCGTAGGTATTGCCTAGTTCTGCACGCCGTTCTTCGCTTCGGGCCTGGATTTCAGGATTATCGTACTGATTACCGTTTTTATCCCACTCTTCAAAATAGGCTTTTCCGCTGGCTTCCATCTGGTCTGCATGTCTTGCAAACCCTTGTTCCATTTTTTTAATTTTGGATGCTTCATCAGAGTAAAGGTCAAATGCTTTCTTCCTATCTGCCTGACCCGGTTTGGTCAGTTCATCAAGGGAGGAATTTATAGCATCGAGCTGCACAACAATTTCCTTGATATTATTGTCCACTGTTTCCATTGAGGATTGAACGTCCTCAGACCGCTGCATGCCTGTAGAAGAACAGGCTGATATCGCAAAGACCGCTGCTAAACCTATTAGCAAAAAAGTATTTCCAGATGTTATTAATTTTTTCATGATCGTTTATTTTAGTTCCCACAACTTGCGGGACAGATGTGAAATAATTATCACGCTTAAATATCATCATAGATAAGGTAAAAACCCTTACATGCAGCTATCAAAGCTTTACATAGATTACTGTATTGGCGGAAAAAACCGGGATTGAGGCGAGGCGTTTTTAAAAGTGTACTCTTTTTCCTGTATGATTTTTACCAGGGAAACAGAATGGAACCGGATGTAATACGGTCTCCTGATCTCACATTAATGACTCGTACGTGCGGCATCCGAATTTGGAGATTTGATATAATCTTCTGAAATTTCCAATCGTTCTTTTTTCAAACGCTCAAAATAGTGAGGCGTTAGTCCTGTTGTCTTTTTAAATTGAGCGACCAGGTAATCCTTATTTTTGTAGTTGAGTATCTCTGCAATTTCCTCGAGTGTCTTATCTTCGTAGAGCATAAGCTCCTTTGCCCGTTCTATTTTTTGGAGAATAATAAATTGCAATACCGACATCCCTTTTACATCCGAAAAGATTTTTAAAATAGATTCATTTCCCGAAACGGTCTGTTTACTGATAAGATCCCTGAAATTTAGTTTAGGCAACGTATCTGAATAATGAATGACTTCAACAATGGTTTGTATGATTCGGTCAATCAGCATGCTGTCTTTTTCATCGAGCAATATTAAACCAGACTTTGCCAGGCTTGTTTTTAAATTCTGAAACCGTTCTTCTGAAATTTCTTCCAGACATTCGATAGCTCCATGAACTGAAATGCTGCACGTCAGATCCTGTTCAGTTAACACTGATTTCAAAGCCAGTTTATCACGCAGGCAAACCATATATTTCACATACAGTTTTGGCCTGTTAGATTCTGAATCCTTGGTATTATTACTGTTTAACGTTGAGCCAAACATATATAACTTCTAATTTTAATTATGTTTTAAATTCAGATGATTAATCTGTCAGGTTCCCCCACCTGATGTTAAAAAAAAGGATGACAGGCTCTCAAATTCTGCCACCCTTTTTGCTCTCGGTATAAAAAGTTATTACAAGGCACTTTATAAACTCCATTATATCCATTCATCCCTTTGTAGCTTACGAAGCCGTATCATCATTATTTCTGAAGTCAGCATTTTACTTGTTTTGTAGTCTCGAACTTTTTCATCACTCAAATCATCATTTGTGATATTTTTTGTTTTGAATATTTTATGGGCATACATCAGGGATTTTTTTTCACCGGCATTATTCCCATTTAAATACAGTTTTTCTGCATTTCTGTAATGACCAATAAACGTTTGAATGTAAATTTTATGCTGAACCCTGTTAATAAAACTGTCGTAATCCACCATTACTCTGCGGCATTCATCCTGATCAATACGATCCAGAGTTGTTAAAACCTTATCCATACCAGTTGATGTATACATTAGCTTACCTCCTCATATCCACTTTTTATAACGGTTGAAATCATTTTAAATCTATTGTTTGCTTTGATTGAATGTCGTAAATGAGCCGGAATACAAATCGACTGCCCGGTGGTTAATTGATTTTTCTCTATCTCAGATGAGGCTGTTACTTTATTCGTCCCTGGTTTCATTTGGTTACGGTTTGTAGAGCATTAGTTTCCTGAATGTAAAATAAGTGTTACACCTTTTTAAGTAGCTCCAAGATCAGTATTCTTTCGCTTTATAGTATTACAAGCAAGGAAATCATTATTGCATAATTTACGGGTTACGCAAATTTTTAGTTGTTGATGATGCAGGTATCGAATGATTTCGGTTTAAGAATGATATCGTTATGTGCCTCGTATGATAACTTTATGGGTGATTAACCGTCGACACAATACAAGCCTGTTGTCAAAAAAAATTTGATATAATGTGTATTCCATCTGTCAGATAATAAAAATAATGCCCGACCAATCCTTAAAAGATGGAAGATGTGTAATGCCAGGCAAAAAAATATGTAACCTGCTTCCGCTATCAAGTGGGTACTTTTTATATGTAAATAAAGAAAACTGGTAAATTATGGCAAAAGTCGAAAAAGTTACGTTTAACAATCGCACAAGTCGCGAATTTAGTAAAACGGTTAAAAGCAGGGTAGATCATTATTTTGAGGAGAACAATCTCTCGCGGCATGCAAACGCGCAGATGATTATGAAGACCGTAATTATGCTCACACTGTTCCTGGGTTCGTATGCCCTGATTATTTCGGGCCAGTTTTCTTTAGGTTTGATGTGGTTCCTGACCTTTGTGATGGGAGTTGCGGCAGCAGGGATCGGATTTTCCATATCGCATGATGCCCTGCATGGAGCCTACTCTTCAAACAATACGGTGAACCGCACGCTGGGCTTTACCTTCGATATGCTCGGGGCAAACGGATATATCTGGAAGATTACCCATAACATTATTCATCATACCTACACCAACATTCACGGGCACGATGAGGATCTTGAAGTGGCAGGGTTTATCCGGCTCTCCCCACATTCCGAACATAAAATGATTCACCGGGTTCAGCATGTTCTGGCCTTTTTTGCCTACAGTCTTGCAATGGTTTTCTGGGTTTTTGTCAAAGACTATAAAAATTTTCTAAAACCGAATATAGGGCCGTACAACAGCAAAAATCACCCGGTGAGTGAATGGATTATCCTGTTTGTGACCAAGGCGGCATTCTACACCTATATGCTCGTTTTGCCCATGCTTCTGCTCGATATTTCCTGGATTCATCTTCTGATAGGATTTTTAACACTGCATTTAACGGCAGGGCTGATTGTCGGGATTATATTTCAGCTTGCCCATGTGGTTGAGGAGACAGACCATCCCTTGCCCGATGAAGAGAATATGATCGATGAGCACTGGATGATCCATGAAATGGTAACCACGAACAATTTTGCCCGCGATAACAAGGCGCTCTGCTGGTTTGTAGGAGGACTCAATTTTCAGATTGAACACCATCTTTTCCCAAAAGTGTGCAGTGTTCACTACCCGGCCATCAGTCCGATTGTTGAGAAGACTGCAAACGAGTTTAACATCCCATACAATCATCACGAGACATTTTTTGAAGCGGTTTCTTCACACTATCGAACCCTTAAGAAATTTGGTGATCCGGAGTTTACCTACACTGAAGCGAGGGCTTGAGAGGTACAGCATTTCGATAGGTATCGGTATCATACAAAAGTCATGCCGCACTCCGATGCGGCATCCCCCATTCTTGCCCAAATAGTAAACTCATCCATTGGCAAGCTCATTCCGGTTACGCAGAAGGGAGATCGCGGATCAGAGTCCGCGATGACGTTGGGAGGATTTCAGGGATTAGCTTCTCAATAACGCACGATGTTCAGGAGCGTGATATCAAAAAAAAAAGGTCCCTCTCCGCCACCTGTTGGGGGGCAATCAGGCAAAAGGCAGAAAGGGACTCTTCTCTGATGCTAAAATATCTCGCATCAAGTAAGCCTCGAATTATAAAATAAGGAGTAAAAGAACAATTAAGAGAGCCGTTCCAACACCAATAGTTATGGTTCGATTGGCTTGTTCTATATATTCCTGGGAGAAACTGGAGAAATCATCCAGATCTTCATCTGCGATTTCGTCAAAACCATCCAGTCCGTTTAACTCATTCACTTTTTCGGTTATGCCAAGCTTATAAGATTCGAGACTGGCGATTTCATCATCTGTAAGAGATACCCGCGATTCTATTCGATCAATGACGGTAATTATTTTATTGAACGATTCATTTAGAACAGCTCTCTTTTCGGCGGTATCCTCTGTTCCATGAACTACTTGGACAGTTTCATTAAAATGCTTTTTAAAAGTCTCTGAAATATTTGATGTTTGTGCTAAAGAGGCTGTTTGAAATGCACAAACCATAAGCAGAGAAGCGAGTATGGTATATAATGTTTTCATAAGTGTAGTGGTTTTGAATTATTGGTTTTTGACGCTATGCACATATGTGTGGGTGATTGAAATTCGTTGAGCAACAAGGGAGGTGAGTTTTTGCTCTTTAAAAAATCGTTCACCCGCACAAATCAACACAGGGACTGACTTTTTTACTAATTAACCATTGCCTTGACTTCTTTTGCATTTGCTTTGGCTTTTTTGCTAAGACGCTTTGTTTCATCTTCTAGTGTTTCAAAGGAATGGGAAATCGAGTCGGACAGATCATCAAAATTATCCTGCAGATAATCTTTGTAGTTATGTCCTTTCTTCGCAAGGTTTCTTCTTGTTTTATACCCTTTATCAGGCGCAATTAACGTTCCTGCAATAACTCCTGCAGCTGCGGCACATAAAGTGGAAATAATGATGGATGAAATTTTCATAATATTTTTCCTTTTAATTTTAAGGGGTGAAAAAATGCTTCATTACATTGAAGTTTATAATGCTGATTTTTTAAAATGGATTGATTTCAGGCCATTAAGTGAATTCACTTAACTGGCCCGAATTCAACACTTTGATTTTATTAGGGCTAAGCTACTCTGCCTCTGCCCTGGATTACCTGAAATATGACCGCAATTACGGCTATAACCAGTAGAATATGGATAATGCCACCGGCACTGTAGCCTATAAACCCGACTAACCAGGCGATTACTAATACTACGGCAACGATATATAATAGATTTCCCATGATACTTTGAGTTTTAGATTAAGGTTATTCTCTGGTTGTTGTGGTGACGCCATCAGATGAAAAGAAGTCATCTAAGGAATCACCAAGATCATCCATTCTGTCGCTGAAACTGTCTTTGAAATCTTCCCAGTTGTCACGATCAGAAGCACGATAATTGTCTAATTCACGATTAAGCTCACGCTGGGTTTCTTCATGTTCGTCAAGCTTTGTTTGAAGCCTGTCTCTGACTTCACCATCAGATTCATTTCTTATTTGTTGATCTATATCGCTTGTGGTTCTGTTGAATTCCCTGAAACGTTCCGCGTTTTCCACTCTGTATACACGGACTTCTTCAACCATTTCACCTGAAGCGATTTCTGAGTCACGATCTGATTGAATTGCCGAAGTTTCTCCATTCTGCATATCATTGGATGGCCTGTCACAACCTGACAAAATTAATGCTGCGAAGAGTACGACGGTTGATATTATTCCTATTGAGTACTTCATATATGTTTTGGTTTTATTTTTCGTTCTGATTTTACACTTTTCAAGCTGGGATTCTGTTATGAAATCCGAAATACGTTTTAGTGCATGTTTTTTTAAAAATTAGTTAACCGTGTATTAAAACTCTTTTTTGCGATAAGCATACTAACTGCATCAAACACTTCAACTTCCGGTAATTCAATAATTTTCTGCCTGCTATTTGCAGAAGCAGGCATTAAGTAATGAATACAATTGCAATGTGGGATAAATAAAGCCGAAGTACGTTATAAGGAGGCGATAAGGAGTTATACATTTGACAGGTATTGGGATATCACCACCGTATGATACCTGATTTTGGGCATAGGAAAGCAGAAGCAGGCACTTAATATGGCAAACGGCAATGCAATCATCCCGTTTTAAGATCTCCTGATCTTTACAGCTTGCATGATTTAAATCGTATATAATAAAACTCATCAGAGGATGATTTGAAAATGTCCTCGTTACGCTTCCTGGCGTTTACTCTCTTTATAGTCAATAATATTACCCAGGATATATCCATAGGGTTCAAGTTCCTGGACCTGGGAAAAGCCAACACGTAGAATTCCTATCAGCGGTATGAATAAAATCATTCCGGCAATTCCCCATAATTCAGCACCTATTAACAGTACTATAATAGCGACGAACGGGTTGATTGAAACCCTGGATCCTACAATCTTCGGAGTAAGTACACTGCTTTCAATAAGCTGAACAGTGCTGAAGACAATAACCACAAGCAGAGGAAGCCAAAATGTTTCACCAAAAAGGAAAGCATAGATAAGAGCAGGAAGCGCGCCGAGTATGGAGCCTACAAGTGGTATGATAGTTAAAAATGAGGCGAAAACAGCAAAAAAGATGGCATGATCTAAACCAATGATAAACAGGCCTACGGCATTGAGTACAGCCATAATTCCAATGACAGTAAAAAGGCCCACCAAATAGTTTTGGGTTACTCTCTGCACTCTTTTTATAACGATATGAATATCTGAATTACGACTTTTTGAAAATGTTTTTTCAAGAAAGGTTTTATACATCTCTTTATAGTAGAGCATAAAAAAGATGAAGATTGGCAATAAACCCAGGAAAATAAGAGTGCCCATTGTAGCATCAGCCAGGGAACTCATAAATTCGCCGCCGGTTTCAAACAGGGTTTCTAATCCACCTTTAAGGTACTCTGTTTGCCTGTCTACAGAAATCCCGGTGATTCCCTCTATGAAATGAATGCCTGAGTAGGAAGTACCTATAAATTCATCTGCAAAATCTGCCAAACTATCAGAAAACTGGATAATCTGAATTGTAATCAATGTAATTAACCCGGCCAGAAAAATTGTGATTAATAAAAGGGCCAATAGAATACTCATCGAACGATTCATTTTCCATGTTTCAAATCGCTTAATAACAGGGCTTAATAACATGGAGAAGAGAGCGGCAAAAGCCAATGGCATCAGAATAAATCTACCATAACTCATAATGAGGACTACCAGGCATAAGCCAAATAGAATTAAAGGGGCTTTTAACCAGAAGGGATAGGGTTGAATTTTTTGGAGACGTAGATTTTTCTTCTTTAACATATATAGCTGATCATCTGGTGAGTCTTTAAATAACAAAAGTACGGCTGATTAACCGCTGATACCCATTACATATTTTCTGCCGGTGGCTTACATATTTGCCATAAATGGAGAGCGTAATCAGAAAGCAGTAAATCATGTAATCTAAAATGAGCGATCTGTAATGCTATTCACGCCTCAATTGGTCAGATTTATGGAGAAACATTGTTTAAGCAATAAATCAACCGATATGATAAAGAACAAAAGAGGTAATTCGGCCAATCAGCCTGAAAAATCCAGCGACAAGGAAAAAGATGACGATCCGGACAAAAGAGAACCGGATCCGGATGATCAAAATGAAGAAACAGGACCACCGATTAAGGAGATGCCAGATAAAAGCCAGCCTCAGCGAGATAAAGGGCAGAATTGAGGAACAGATAGATACTAAATGACGTGGCGCTGCTTAATGTGAACATGGAAACCGTACCACGTTAAATAAATGAACTTAAAAACCAGGTAAAAATCATGAGTAAACTCTTTAAAGGTGCACTTGCAGGATATGGAGCTATGAAATTAGGCGGCGGCTGTTTTGGAACCGTACTCGTCTTTGTCGCTATCTGGCTGCTGCTTGGAATGTGCATGTAGTGTAAGTTTTGCGCGTAAAATCTTTCTTAAATAAAACGAAATAAAAATAATAATTAAACCAAACTATCATGGATCGTATAAATAATCAAAATGGTGATAGAAAAAATCGAAATAATGATAACAAGGATTTAAATCCTAAAAATAAAAATATAAACAACGATAATGGAAATCTAAACGATAGTAACAAAGCACCAGAAAAGGACATGTTAACCGGTATGTTTCGTGACCGGAGAAGTACGGAAAATGCCTACAATTCAATGCATGACCGAGGATATACCGAGGATGAGATCAACCTGGTAATGTCTAAAAAAACACATGAAAAATACTTTTCAGACGACAAAGAGGAGACTGAGCTGGGTAATAAAGCTGCAGCCGGATCTGGTGCCGGATCAGCAATTGGAGGTACTGTGGGGGCCATTACAGGAATCGTGGCGGCAGTTGGAACAAGTATTGTCATACCAGGACTTGGACTTGTAGTGGCCGGACCTATAGCAGCTGGTTTAGCCGGTGCGGGAGCCGGTGGAATTGCTGGCGGAATTATTGGAGCCCTGGTAGGATGGGGAATACCCAAAGAGCGTGCAAAACTATATGAATCAGGTATTCAGGACGGCCATATTGTGATGGGTGTAAAGCCCAGAAATGATGAAGATGCTGAATACTTTGAAAAAAACTGGCAAGAAAATAATGCCAGTGAAGTTCACAGGTAGGAATTAAAAAAAAAGGATGAGGGCATAAAACCCAAGTCCTTTTTTTGAATAACAAAACAGCATTGAGTCTCCAATACAATATTATGTACTTATCCAATGAGTTTTTATTGGAAAAATGGATTGATTCATCATTTATAGATAACTCATCCGATGACAGTTTAAGATTGTACATATTTGACACTGCACAGGAAAGCGTAAATCTTATAAATAAAAAAGAGAATGAAAAATGAGAAAGCTATTGAAGTATTACACACTCTTGTAGAAATTAACAGCGACAGAATTGATGGTTACGAAAAGGCTTCAGAAAACACAGAAGAGAGAGTTTTAAAAGATCTATTTTTAACGTTTGAACATACCAGTGAGAAAAGTCTGGGTGAGTTAAATGATAAGATCTTAAAATTGGGTGGAAGAGTCACGAAAGGCCCAACTACATCTGGTAAATTCTTCAGAACCTGGATAGATTTTAAATTTGCTCTGACTGGGAAGGATACGAGAGCAATTCTCAACTCATGTGATTATGGTGAGGAGAATGCTGTTGAAGTCTACAATAACGTATTGAGTGACAAATCAAAATATTTAAATCATCTTCAGCAAGAGATGATAATGTCACAGCTCATTCAACTTAAGGCTGATCAAAGTACCATTAAATCGATGCAGAATAATCTGACAGAAGCGTAATCGTTTTGATCAAAAAAATTATTGCAGCACGTTTTTCCTTATCAAATATTTCAATCCTGTACATGAATTGTCTGGGGTGTTATGTTTATAAATATATGTATGACAAAGGCAGAGCACCAGTGGTATCAAATCAAAAGAGTTGAATTCAGTGTGATGTTTTCTATTTTAGTATGCTGGTGCCTTTGATGTGATCACAGAAGAGTACCGAAAAAAATTTCATGATTATAGAATCTACTGTCAACACGATTGGTTTAATTTCCAATAATACATTTCTTCCGTTAGTTATATGCCACACTCATTGAAACGCAGAGGGGTAAACACAGGTTTGAATTCTTCATTTGATTATTACAAAGATCTGCTCGAACAAACACTCGGTATTCCGTTTACCTCGGACAATAGCATTGAGGTGTTGAAAAATGGCGACATGATTTTCCCTGCCATGCTAAAGGCGATTGATCAGTCAAAGGAGAGGATTGAGTTTCTTACCTTCGTCTATTGGACTGGCAACATCGCTCATAAATTCGCAAATGCACTGGCCAATAAGGCGGAAGAAGGCCTTGAGGTGAATGTGATCCTGGATAGTGTTGGAGCTGCAAAAATGCCGGAGGAACTCCTTGAATTGATGAAGAAGAGCGGGGTGCAGGTAGAACATTTTCGTCCATTGAAGAATTGGAAGTTCTGGAAGATGGATAACCGGACACATCGAAAAGTGCTCATTTGTGACGGTGAAATTGCGTTCACCGGAGGAGTTGGAATTGCCGGTGAGTGGGAGGGAGATGCCAGAAATAAAGATGAATGGAGAGATACGCATTTTCTCATCAAAGGACCGGCAGTGTTTGGCCTTCACGCTGCATTCTTGGAAAACTGGATAGAAGCGGGGCGACCGCTCAAACTTGATTACACGATTCAAGGAGAGGCTGATACAGATCAAAATGTAGCTGTGCAGGTCATTCGCACATCAGCATCAGTCCGGTGGAGTGATATTGTGATGCTATACCAGGTATTGATTAAGATGGCACAAGAAAGCATCCGCATTACAACCGCCTATTTTAATCCGAACCCGATAATCCTTGATTTGCTTAAAGAAGCGGCTGACCGTGGGGTGAAAATCCAGATCATGGTACCGGGTGAGACGACTGACGAGGAAATAGCAAAAGTTGCAGGAGATAAGTCTTTCGACACATTGCTGGATGCCGGAATTGATCTGTATTACTATCAAAAAACGATGCTACATGCCAAAATCATCACTATAGATGGGTGTTTAAGCTGTATCGGATCGGCGAATTTCAATCATCGGTCTATGCTAAAAGATGATGAGATCAATGTTGTTATCCTTGATGAGCAGGTAACCGGAGAGCTGGTTGATCATTTTGAGGAAGATCTTGAACAGTGTGAAAAAATAGAAATGGGACGGTGGAAGGAGCGAGGTCTTATGAAAAGAGCCACAGAAAAAGTAACCCATCTATTTGATCAACAGATCTGACTGGGATTCATCAATTGATATAGGAAGCGCATTCTCATCAGTGAAATTCAACAAACAGTCAACTGAAGTGTAGTTCGAAAAAAATGAGTCACACAAAATTATAGTAAGATTTAGTGTGACTCACTATTGACAGAGAGATATTATCCCATACTTTCTAAAAAATAGAAAATGAATTTGGTATAATCGAACGGCAGAAAATTATTGAATTCCTCTCCTTTCCGTACAATTTAAGAATCTTCACCCTGTGCAAAATCCACTGCTAAACAGCTCTTCTGCCCTGGATTACCTGTAATAAAACTGCTATAACAGCTATAACCAACAGAATATGGATAATACCACCGGCGCTGTACCCTATAAATCCGACTAACCAGGCGATTACTAAAATTACGGCAACGATATATAATAGATTTCCCATGATATTTTTTGATTTAATTATAGATTATTATTGTTTATTTACATCTGTTGGATCATTACATATTCTACTTATTTTCTTCAAACCAATCGTACATACGATCCGGTTTCACTTCCACTCTGGCGTTGAACTACGACTCAATCCCTGATTTTCAAAGTCCTATAATGTTGTTGAACAAGTGTTTCTACACTTAAAACATGTGAAAAAAAATCTGAAGTATGTTACATGGTTTTGATACGAAGTTATATATTTCACAGGTTTTCGAAATTAAGTCAAGTGTTTGGGCAGCATGTTGAAATAGGAAGCAGTTTGCCTAACCTTTTCTATTACATGGCATGAGCTCGGTAATCTCTCCCTGGTAAGAGTACTATGTCTGATTCACAGTAGTCTGGTATTCATGTCTAAACTCTGCAAAGGCTATATGGGCAGTCTCAAAAACATCATTTATTAGGATTGGGAACAAGATTTCAGAAAATCGAATAAATATGTGATATGTATAACAGTACATAAAGTTGTTACAATAGTTAACCGAATGCTATTTCATATTTTGATATAACCAAGTTAACAATAGGTAAATCTGATACTTATGGATAAGTATAGAAATGATCGGTTTAGTGAATCTGATCAAAAAAAACAGTTACAGAATATAGCCCGGCTGGTTGATGACCATTATGAGCTTGAAAGGAGATTTCTGCAGGTATCATCAGAATTAGAATCACTGAAAAACCGCATGAAAAATCTTAATCATGATCTCCGGAGCCCGCTTGGAGGTATTGCAGGTATGCTTGATCTGCTGATTCCTGAAGAAAATACAGATCAGGTAGACGTGCAAACCAGTGATCTGAACATGATTAAGGAGTCTGCTCGATCCATTTTAGATCTTATAAATAGTACATTATTAATTGAGGATACTGATAAGAATCTGGTAGAGAAGAAGACCGAGAGACTACTTTCTTCCGCTATAATGGAGATAAATCGGTTGTATCTACCCATGGCGCAGAATAAAAGGATAGCCTTGTCAATGAGTACTCAAATCGATACAGAGGTACCGCTTCCGCATGATTTTTATATAAATCTGATACAGATTACAGGAAATTTGGTTGCGAATGGTATCAAGTTTACACCACCCAAAGGATCCGTTAAAGTGGTATTTACTTTGGATGAGGAGAGAAATAAAAACACAATGAATATGATTGTGACGGATACCGGTAAGGGTATGCTGCCTGGTCAGGTTTCCGCATTTAACCAGGGCAAACCGGTAGAAAAATCGATTGGGACAAGTGGTGAGAAAGGTTCTGGGATTGGTTTACAGCATGTCAAACAAATGGTTTCTGAACTAAATGGCAGTGTTTTTGTGAAAAGAAAAAAAGAGAAAGGGACAGAATTTTCACTATCGTTTCCTCTTCCTGATCAAAACTTAGACCGAAAAAGTGCATCTCATTTAATTGTTCAAAATGGGAGGATCTCCTATAACGGTCATCATAGCTAAATTCCGGATTCCATCTTATGGTGTTGTATTGGTCCTGCTGTTTTTCATTCTCATTTTATGATTATCAAGATAGAAGTTTTTCCGTCATCTGACGGAGAAACTGTTTGGGATGTCCATCAGGTTTTCACTCATTCTGATGTACATTCCCCTTCCGAAGGGATTTCTATGGTAAAACCCCCTGTTTTGCTTAGGGTATCCCTTGGGAAGGGAAATTTTCCGATCTTGATTTATTTTTCCATACTGACACTCTCTCTAAATAAATCCCGCATATCAAACATTCATGAATATACCTGCGATAGTTATTCACGGCGGTTCAGGAACGATCACTTTTGGCTCCAAAGATTCTGAGTTAAAGACTCTGTACCTGGAGTCACTGGAATCCGCTTTAGAGGAGGGTTTTAAAATGTTAAAAGACGGGTATTCAGCCACTGAGTGTGTCTGTAAAGCGGTAAGCGTTCTGGAAGATTGTAACTTGTTCAATGCAGGTAAAGGATCCGTTTTTACGGCAAAGGGAGAGCATGAGATGGATGCTGCCATTATGGATGGAAAGACCCTTAAAGCGGGTGCAGTGGCAGGTCTCCGGGGAGTGAAAAATCCGGTTCTTGTCGCATATGATGTTCTGCAAAATACACCCTTTGTTATGATTGCCGGGGAGGAGGCGATAGAGTATGCCCGCCAAAAGAATTTCAAATTTGAGACCGACTCCTACTTTTTTTCTCAGCTTCGCTACAATCAGTGGCAGGAGATCAAGGGGGAAGGGGAGATGCAGCTGGATCACTCCGGGGAAGGAACGAAATTTGGAACCGTGGGAGCTGTTGCCGTGGATGCAGAGGGGAATGTGGCTGCTGCAACATCAACAGGCGGAATGACAAACAAGGCCTGGGGCCGGGTGGGCGACACCCCTCTGATTGGTTCGGGAACCTATGCAAACAACAGAACCTGCGCGATATCCTGCACGGGCCACGGGGAGTATTTTATCCGCGGGGTTGTTGCCTATGACGTATCGTGCAGGATGGAATATGGGGGCAAGACTCTTGAACAGGCCGCAAATAAGGTGATTCATGAAAAGCTGAAAGTGATGGGGGGTGAAGGCGGATTGATTGCTGTTGATACTTCAGGAAATATCAGCATGCCATTTAACACCAAAGGGATGTACAGAGGCATGAAGAACAGTACTCAAACCATCACCCGGATTTTTGAATGACCTCATTTCACTACTTCGCCAGGTATGGGCAAAAGCGGGCAGCATAGCTACCCATCAATCCATCCTGGAGTGGAACACCAAGACGAGAATAACTCAAACCATCACCCGGATTTCTTAACCGCTGATTGATGATGCCTTGAATCATAGTGAATCTTTGCAAGCTTCTCGCGGATATTATAGCGGTCACGAGTAGCTAAAACATGTACCGTTAAATTGGCAAGGGAAATCGGTATCCTGTTCTTCAGCTTGCCATATTGATTATAATTTAGATTGCTCCCGTCAAAAATAACAACAATACCTGATCCAATAATTTCCAGAATATTTCCTTCCCTGATAATAACCCCGGTATCTTCACCCAGGCCCACACCCAGTTTATCGGGATGAAGGGCAACAGCCTCTGCAAGTCTTCCAAATCGATTTCTTTTGATAAAATGGCTGTCGAAAACAATCTCAGGAATCAAACCAAGTCCTGTCCCCGTTTTTAGATCATTCTTTCGTATAATCGTACCATTTCGCCCTCCTGATATCATCTTATCAGACATAACAACAGCACCTGCACTTGTTCCGGCTATGGTAAATTTCTCTTTATGATAGCGTTCTCTGAGCAGTTGATGGGACAATGTATCTTTTATGATCCGGCTGATTTTACTCTGATCTCCGCCTGAAAACAGAATGATATCGGAGTTGCTAATGCGTTCCAGAGTAGAGGAGTCATCAGCTTCGTCTCTGTCCTGAATATCTAAAATACCGACATTCTCTACCCCAAGTCTCAAAAATGTTTCTTTATATTTTTTTCCCACGATATCGGGAATTTCAGAGGCAGTTGTAATCACCTCAATCCGTGGATTGGACGCATCGGAGTTGTTAATGATATCCTGAAGAATGAACCCCTCTCCGAATTGGGGGTGAAAACTCTCATCTGTTTTTTTAAACTTCTTTTGCTCATTACCGCCAATGGCAATCAGTGTTCCTTTTGGTGTCTTCATATGAACGGATTACTCATTTTTTTGATCTCAAGAGTAGATTTAGAAGGTAACTAACTTTTCCATTGAAATTCATTCTTTGTTTGAATACGTAAGTCTTTACAATAACTATATGTCCGGTTATATTCATTTGAAGAAGGTGTGAAATTCAAGAGAATTTGATTAGAGGCAAGTGATGAAGAGAAATTGAAAACATCGAATGAAGCCTGTATTTAAGGGTTTTACCAGTCATAGACAAAGAAATTTGGTAAGAGTCCGCTTTTGTACCGAAGACGTTTTTATGGTGTAAAGGCCGCCGGGAAACTATTTCAGGTAGGTGAAGTTGTAAAAGATATATAACAATTGGGACAGATTTCTGTAACCTACCATAAGGAGCTATTTAATAGTTTAAGTATTCTGAGAACTTATGGGGCTAAGTAAAAAAAATAACTCTGATGAATATTCTGAATATTAATGTTATGTCCGGACCGAATAATTGGTCTGTAAAACGACACCAGCTTATAGTATTAGAGCTGGATATCGGTGATCTGGAATACCTGCCAACAAATGAAATAGATGGATTTTATGAGAGGATAACTGCGCTTTTACCCGGCCTTTATGATCACCACTGTTCGGAAGGGGAGCCGGGTGGATTTTTTGCCCGGGTTAAAGAAGGCACATGGATCGGCCACGTCATAGAGCATATCGCGATAGAGTTACAGGTTATGGCCGATATTGACACCAGTTTTGGACAAACCCGCGGAACCGGTGTAAAGGGCCACTATTTTGTGGTATTTGATTGCGCAGATGAAGAGTCAGGAAGGCTCACTGCTGAAATAGCTGTTTTGATAGCTCAGAACCTGGTTGATGGAACTGAAACAGACCTTGATCAACATATTGAAGAGATTAAAATGAAGAATAGAGAGAATAGCCCCGGCCCAAGTACGTCGTCAATCCTTAAGGAAGCGCTTTCACGTGATATACCAACTATTAAACTTGAAGATAACTCCACATGGCAGTTGGGATATGGCTGTAATCAAAAAAGAATATCTGCCACAATCACCTCAGCTACCAGTAATACTGCCGTTGAAACAGTGTGTAACAAAGAGGTCTGCCGGGACCTTTTAAAGAGTATGTCGGTGCCGATTGCAGAGGGTGATGCTATCGATTCATTAGACGAACTAAAAGATTTGATTGATTCACTGGGATTTCCACTTGTAATTAAACCGGCAAAAGGTAACCAGGGGCGTGGTGTTACAACAGATATCACCTCGTTCGAGGAAGCAGAGAAAGCATTCGGGTTTGCATCAACGATTTGTAAGCGGGTCATCGTTGAAAAATATATTCCCGGTTTTGACTATCGCCTTCTTATGGTTGATGGAAAATTGGCTGCTGCTGCCAAACGTACACCGGCCCATGTGGTTGGGGACGGAAAATCAACCGTTCAGCAACTCATTGATAAAGTAAATCGCGATCCAAAACGGGGTGATGGTCACGAGAATGTTCTCACGAAGATAAAGATTGGTCCTGCAGCAAAGACCATTTTATCCCAAAAAAACTATACCCTCAGCACGGTTCTGAAGAGTAATGAAATACTTCATTTAGACTATGCGGCAAACCTTAGCAAAGGGGGCACTGCTGAAGATGTGACTGAACGCGTACATCCGGATGTGGTGAAAGTAGCCTCAAGAGTGAGTAAAATCACAGGTCTCGATATTTGCGGAATCGATCTTATGGCTAAAACCTTAACCAAGCCCCTGTCAGAAACAGGAGGAGTTGTGCTAGAGGTGAATGCTGCACCCGGATTTCGAATGCATCTTTCTCCCTCAAAAGGAGCGCCGCAAAATGTAGCCGCACCCGTAGTAGATATGCTTTTTCCGGATGAGAAGAGTGCCCGGATACCTATCATGGCTGTAACCGGTACCAATGGAAAAACCACAACAACACGGCTGATTTCACATATTATGAAAGAGGCCGGGCGCAGCGTTGGGTACACTACAACGGATGGAGTTTACGTAAATGATCAGAGGCTTATGAAAGGAGACTGCGGGGGGCCCAAAAGTGCTCAGCTTATCCTGAAGGATCCCACAGTGGACACCGCTGTACTCGAATGTGCCAGAGGTGGAATTTTGCGTGCCGGACTCGGATTTGACAGGTGTGATGTTGCCGCAGTTACAAATGTTGCAGCCGACCACCTTGGTATGAAAGGAATTCAGACTCTCGATCAGATGGCAGACCTGAAATCGGTGGTGCCTGAAAGTGTACATCCGGGCGGACATGCCGTACTTAACGCCGATGATGACAGAGTATATGCAATGCGAAAAAAATTGCAGTGTAAGCCGGTACTTTTCTCAATGCAGGATGACAGTATTCGATTGAAACGGCATCGCAAGGCTGGCGGGATATGTGCAGTATTGACTGACAAAACTGTTGTTATCTGGGATGGACAGGATACTCATACCATTGAACATATTGAGAATATACCGCTTAGCTTTGATGGACGCGCCCTGTTCATGATCGAGAATATACTTGCGGCTGTAGCAGTGGCTTATACACAAAAAATATCTCCCGCAGTGATAAGCAGATCATTGAGAAATTTTAAGCCATCACCGGAACAAACACCAGGCAGGATGAACCTGTTTCAATTTGAAGATTTCGATGTATTGGTGGATTACTGCCATAATCCTGCAGGCATGAATGCGATCAAAGAATTTATTGATAACTCTTCTTACCTCTATAAAACAGGCATCATTTGTGGTATCGGAGATCGAAGAGAAGAAGACAGTCTTGAGCTGGGTCATCTTGCAGCGGAGCTTTTTTGCAAAATCATTATACGGGAAGATTCTGATCTGAGAGGGAAAAATGCCGGTGAAACATCAGCAATAGTAAGACGTGGAATTGAAAAATCCTGCTATAATCCGCCAGTTGTAAATATTGCAAATGAAAAGCAGGCACTCCTGTTTGCAATGGAAAATGCATTGCCGGGCACACTCGTCATGCTCAGTGTTGAACACATCGAAGAGGTGACCAGCCTGCTGAAAAAGATGCAGCTTCAGGAGAATGATAAACGGATTACCAAGCCGGTCAGAAAAGTTATTCAAATGAAAAAAGACCATCCTGCAGAGATGAATATGCTGCAACAGTAAAAAAACAAAACCCTCCAGGAGTTCAAAAAAAACTCCTATGAATCAGCGCCTGATTAATTTAAGTTTATGAGTTGAATTTGAGCACCCGGTCTTTTTGACCCACCCCCGGCCCCTCCCTATGTCGCAAATACACTCCATATGGAGGGGAGCTCAATAAACCATTCATAGCCTGCTTAAGGTATTTAGGGTCTGTGAATTCAGATGATGCTTTTTAGACAGCCTCAGGTTTGGAAACATCTGAGTTTGTTGCAGCGGTAAAAAACAAAACCCTCTAAGACCTCAAAATTCCCGGAGGGTTGGTTCAAAATAATCCGCGTTCCGGAATTGTTCTACACGCGCGGCAGCGTAACTACGAAAGTACTGCCTTTTCCTACTTCAGATTGTATATTAAGGCTTCCTTCTAAGGACTCAACGAGGTGATTAACCAGGGAGAGACCAAAACCATATCCGCATTCTCCAGACGTACCGTTCGTGGATTTTCCCGTTCCGCTGCGGATCTCTGCAAGTTGACTCTCGTCAATCCCAACTCCCGTATCCGACACGTTTATGTGCAGTTTTTTATTTTCCTCTTCTTTATCAAGCAAAATAGCAACCGTTACACGTCCATGTTCAGGCGTAAATTTGATGGCGTTAGAGATTAAATTACCGATAATCTGAAGTAGTTTATTTTTAACAAAAGGTACATCCAGATTCTTATCCGAAATGTTTATCTCTAATTTCACACCCTTTGTCTGAGCCTGGGGTATGTAAAGCTGTTCCAATTTGTTTTTAAATGTCTTGAGGTTGAATTCATTTTGACCAGGCTGATTGTTTTCAGACGCCCCCAGGATTTCTTCAGCCAGCTCCATGATAGATTTTCCGCCCTTCCCGATCAGATCCATCATCTCAAGGATATCATCAATTTTGTTCTCTCTGCCTTGCTCTTTTATGAGCTCAGACAAACCGATGATTCCTCCCAGAGGGCCCCGGATATCATGACTTACTTTTCGCTGGTTTTCCTTTAATTCTTCAATTCTATTCTGAAGAACATGAACCTTCTTTACATTCTCGAGGCGACTTACAATTTCGCTCGCAATAATTTTGAGCAGATTGATTTTCTCAGGAGTAAGATCTTTTTCGGCGGTATCCAGCACACAGAGGGCCCCGATATTATTTCCTTCTGTAGTTTTCAAAGGTAATCCAAAATAGTACCTCAGATGCGGATCTCCCTGGACATATAATTTATCTTTTACCCGTTCATCTTTACTCAAATCCTTGATTTCCAGCTGATTACCATTCAGTATGGTATACTGGCACACTGAGTCTTCGCGCGGCATGCTGTCAATGTCCAGACCGTGTTCCGATACGGTCCACTGGGTATAGCTATCGATAATATTAACAAGGGAGATTTCCGTTCCGGCAATTCGGGCGGCCAGTTTATTGAGATCTTTGAAGTGATCATTCAGTGAAGAATAATCAAGATCATATTCTGACAGTTCAAGAACACGATTGAACTCTTTATCAAGCTTCGGTGATTCCATAGAGAAAGAGCAGGGTGATTCGGGGGAGTATGTAATGAGGTAATTGGTTTTTATCGTCTTATATCGAAATAAGTTAAACCTGGTGAAGAACCATATGTGAAGGCTTTATGCCAGCGGATAAGTTATTCTTTACACATCCCTTATTGCGTATTGGAATACTTATCTATTAATTCCAGATACAAACCAACGATCCGAAACCAATTGAGAAGATGATGAAAACAGGCCGAGCCATCTTTTGGGTGTTCATATCCAGTTTCGTGATATTAATTTCTCTGGTCATTATCACACCCCGGGATTCTCTCGCCCAGGATTCAACTTCCGATGTCGGGAATTTTTACCCGTTCCTTGAAGCCTACAGCTCCGGCCATAGTAACAGCTTGTCTTTTCTTGAGAACGACCGTACCGATATAGAATCGTGGAGAACAGAAGCCCGGTCCAAACTCGATGAACTCCTCGCTTTCCATCCGGATCATGCCCCCCTTGATCCTCAGGTTCTCGATTCCTCTAAACGCCAGGGTTATACGCAATATCGTGTACAATACAACCTGAATGCCCTGCAAAAAACCGAGGCTTTCCTTTTGATCCCAGATAATCTTGAAGATCCTGCCCCGGCGGTGATTGCACTGCATGACCATGGCGGATTTTATTATTACGGCAAAGAGAAGCACAATCGGATTGATGATCAACCTGAAATTTTAGAGACCTATATCAATAATTTATATGATGGGCGGACCTATGCCGATGAGCTGGCCATGCGGGGTTTTGTGGTCCTCAGCCCGGATGCCTTCTATTTCGGATCTCAGCGGATTGATCCCGATAAAATCACACCGGAAAATACCTCAGGTTATTCCCGGAATACCCATGAAAATATCGACGAAAAAATTGATGCGTTCAACAATCTCGCAAGTAAACATGAGATCCCGATGCAGAAAACCATTTTAACTGCCGGCACTACCTGGCCGGGCATTATGCTGCAGGGCGATCGACGCGCGATCGACTTCCTGCTTTCACGATCCGAAGTTGATTCATCACGCATCGGAGTGATGGGCCTTTCTCTTGGCGGCCTGCGCACCACCTATCTTTTCGGAATGGATTCCCGAATAAAGGCGGGCGTCATTGCCGGTTTTTCCAGTTCCTACGAACAGATGCTGCGCCGCCATCTTCGTCACACCTGGATGATGTACGTTCCCCGGCAATATCAATTCCTGGATCTTCCAGATGTTGCCTCACTGAATGCCCCAAATCCACTTCTTATTTTGAATGCTGAGCGGGACCATCTTTTTCCTATGGAGGGAATGAAAGCTGCGGAAGAAAAACTGAGGCGAATTTATGCCAGAATGGGAGCTGATGAGCAATTTCAAACTAATTATTACGATCTGCCTCACTCCATGTCGATCCCTATGCAGGAGGATGCTTTTGACTGGCTGGAAAGGTGGCTAAAGTGAGTTGGGGGTTAAGTTTTAAATATTCAGTAAGTCGGGAATTTTCTAATGAGATGTCTTAAGCAAGAGTTTTTATCGCGGTTTTCATTTTACTGAAGAACATCCTCCTGTTTCCCCCTTTATTAAGGGGGACTTTTACGAAACCATTTTTACGCTCGTGTTATTCAACGAACAGAATACTTTTCAACACAATATAATCCATGAGTGATTTGAGAATACCGTACCAAACTTTAATTGATACTTTCAGGGAGATTCTCCTGGAATACGCCTTCACCGCTGACCGCGCAGAGCTTTGTGCTACCCTGTTTGCCAAAGCCAGCCTTGACGGGGTAGCATCGCACGGGCTGAACCGGTTTCCATTTTTTTTGAACTATATACAGGAAGGTTATATCGATGTGAATGCAGAGCCGGAATGTACAGATTCAATTGGATCGTTTGAACGCTGGGATGGCAACCTGGGTCCTGGCAATTTAAATGCTCATCATTGCATGGGCCGGGCCATTGAACTGGCAAAAGAATATGGAATGGGCTGCGTAGCGCTGAAAAACACCAACCACTGGATGCGTGGCGGCAACTTTGGCTGGCAGGCTGTGGATGAAGGATGCATAGGGATCTGTTTCACAAACACGAAACCCAACATGCCCGCCTGGGGCGGCAGTGAACCTGTTCTCGGAAATAATCCGGTGGTGATTGCGGTGCCCAGGAAAAACGGACCTGTGGTGATAGATATGGCGCTTGCCCAATTTTCCTATGGTAAAATGCATTCCTATAAAAACCGAGGTGAGCAGCTTCCATTCGATGGTGGGTTTGATGAAAACGGGAGTCTGACAAAGGATCCCGGAGAAATTATCGAAAAAGAATTGGCACTCCCGATCGGACTCTGGAAGGGAGCCGGTCTGTCCCTCGTACTGGATATGGTCGCCTCAGTATTATCTAATGGAAATGCCACCCATGATATCGGGCAGATGGAGGAAGAGCACGCCATATCCCAGCTGTTTCTCTGCTTTTATCCGCCGAAACTTGGTACTTCTCCCTTTTCGGATAAGAAACTTGACGCCATTATTGACAACCTGAAAGCCTCCTCCGTTTTCGGTGATTCTGATGTACGATATCCCGGCGAGGCCACCCTGGCCCGGCGCAGGGAAAACCTGGAACACGGAGTGCCGGTTGATAAAGATACCTGGGAGCACGTTCTTACTCTTGGGCCCAAACTTAACTCTTAAGATTCTGCCGTAAACTTTGTGGGTCATGTAAAAGTCATCCAACGCCACGGCGTGGGATCTCCAATTCCTGCGAGGGATTGGACGAAAGCAACATGAGGGGATGCCGCATCGGAGTGCGGCATGACGATCATAAAATTTGACCCACAAGTCCCAAAGGAATGACTTTGTCGAATTCCAATAGAACCATTATTAACAACTCAATATCATGAAAAGCTTTCCTGATTCAGAAGTCAGATGGGGTATTCTTGGAGCAGGGGATGTATGCGAAGTAAAAAGTGCTCCGGTCATGAATATAATCGAGCATTCAAAGCTGGTAGCTGTGATGCGCCGGACCGGGGAAAAAGCCAAAGATTATGCCGAACGTCATCAGGTTCCCAAATGGTATGATGATGCCGATAAGCTTCTAAATGATCCCGACATCAACGCTATCTACATCGCCACTCCGCCCGATGCTCACGAATATCTCGCCAAAAAAGCCTTTGCAGCAGGAAAGCCGGTGTATGTCGAAAAACCGATGGCACGGACATCCCTCGAATGCCGGTCGATGATCGCGGCATCCTCGCAGGCTGGCCTCCCGCTTTATGTGGCGTACTATCGCCGGGCTCTTCCCAACTTTCTCAAAATCAAAGCACTTGTCGATAAAGGAGTGATCGGCGACGTTCGCCTGGTCAACATTCAGCTCCACAAACCTGCAAATCCGGATTTAGTAGCAAAGACAGATAATGATTGGCGGGTAAAACCGGAAGTCGCCGGAGGCGGTTATTTTTACGATCTCGCATCCCATCAGCTCGATTTCCTTGACTTTCTTCTGGGGCCTATTGAAACAGCAACTGGGTTTGCCGGGAACCAGGCCGGTCTGTATGAAGCCAATGATATCGTAACCGGCAGCTTTCGTTTTGAAAATGGCGTGATGGGCACCGGAAGCTGGTGTTTTACGGCTTCGGATGCATCCTCTATTGATCAAACCATCATCACTGGAAATTTGGGACAAATCACCTACCCGACTTTTGACGGATCCGACGTAGTTCTGGAGACTGATAAAAACGGCCGGGAAACGTTCGAGTTTGACCTCCCAAAACATATTCAGCAGCCCCTGATTCAATTGGTAGTGGATGATCTGCTTGGTATGGATGAATGCCCAAGTACTGGTGTGACCGGAGCACGGACCAACAATGTGATGGAACTCATAACCCGGTGAATGCAATTCTTTGGACAATTCCTGAATCCAAAAGTTTGACTAAAATTTCACACGAGTTGTGTCTTCACTATGGGTACTGGCCGCCTGCCTCTATTCTTATCGGACCATCAGAATTTACCATGTCATCAATGCTCTTGTGATTATCTGAATCGGGTCTGTTCACAAAAAGAGGTTAGAGCTCTAAGGAAAATTTTAATCTGAATAAAAAAAAACGGACACCTTCAGGTGCCCGTTTTATGGTTACTATAGATTGCGTTATTACTCTCTTATCTGTTTGTTGATGTAGTTTGGCCGGCCATACTTCTTGGTTCGGTTACAGTATTATCATCAAGGGTTATGGATGTTTGACTAAACATCCTTCCGTTCAGTTTTGCACCATTTTCAAGTTTGATATCATTTTTGGACAAAATGATCCCCTCAAATTGTGCATTCTTGCCGATGGTTACTTCACCTTCTACAAACCAAAAGACATTGTCTGCCCGGGCTCCGTCGGTTAAAGTAATTACGATATTTTCATCTATCATAAGATCACTACCTACTTTGAAAAGCCATACATCCTCTTCACTGCCTGAAAGAGTCACATCATAATGAATATGGAGCGAGTCACTCCATTCATGGGTTCCGGAGGTCAACGTAGAATCCTGAAAACTTCCGTTCTTGTGGCTTGCAGTATCATTCCCATTCTGACTCGATGCATTATTGTAGGCAGACATCATATCTTCGATCGCTTCACTGACATCCTGAGATGTTGTGTCGCTTTGGTCTGATTGCCATACAATAACCTCGTCGGAAGTAGTCTGTCGTACTGAATCTGCAAAAGCTTTCTCTTCTTTTGTTTTCTCAGTTTCTGTTGTATCTGATACAGAACCTTCTCCGGTGCGTCCCGTTATCATTGATTCGGATCCATTATGGATGTTTGTTTTTGCGAGAATTACAAACTGGCCGGCTTTACCAAGATCAATCATGGTTGTCGTACTTTTTTGTGTCGTATCTGCAGCGCTGTCCCTGTATTGGTTATTCTCCAAACCATATCTATCCGTATCAAGGGTGCTGTGTTGATTTTCGGTGTATGCCCAATCAGATGAACCATTCGTTGAAAAACTCCAGTTATGTTCATTTTCCAGAGCAATATTCTCTGAATTTTTCACGCCGCTTGTTACGGTAAAAGTGTATTCGGCACCCTCTTTCAATTCTGTGTCAGGTTCGAAAACCGCAACGTTGCCAGAATAGCTGATGGTACCACTAACAGCGCCGTTATTTTGCTGCCAGTCTTTTTCAGAATCCTTTTTTTCTGATCTCTCTTTTATACGATCATCCATATTCTCGCCTTGATCTTTATTCATTGAATCTGCAGACGTTATATATAATTTTAATGTATTTTCGTTAATCGTTGTTTCATCCATCTCGCTGCTGAATGTGATCTCAATAACACTACGCAGATCAACATTTTCCTCACCACCGGCGGGATTTGTTGATAGAATAACGGGTGATTCTGCCTCAGGGTTTACAATAGTGGTTGCATCCTGTGCAATACTGCCGGCAGTAAAACCGGTGAAGAGCAGAGTTGTAATGGCAATGCTTTTTAAAAACTGTTTATCTTTTCTCATGATTTTTTGTTTAAAGATTGGTGTAAGTACATATTTCAGCTTTAATATGCTTATAAAATTGCTGAGGGCTGTTACAGCATCCTTGCCATGAGTTGCAGATATCATTGAAGGGTTTTTGATCGAATTCCTCCTGTTTTAATCAAAATGGTTTAATTCCCCGACCCTCTGGGTCGGAGAGGATAAAAGTCCCCCTTTGAAGGGGGAAGCGAACGGAGTGAGCAGGGGGATGACTTCCTGAGTGTGGAAGTGTGCATGGAGTTTCTTGTTGTGAAGCTCTGTAGGTCATCCCCCATTGCCCCCTTCGAAGGGGGACACTCCAGAATAAACTTCATATCGACCAGAAAGGTATGGGACCCAATTTGATACCTCGTGGGCTCTGCCTCGAGGTAGTTCATTAAAACTCCTTTCAAAATTATGTGGTGGAGATGTTTCATATATCTCAATCGGCACCTGTTGGCAGTAAATCCACATATAAGCTTCATTCTGGTGATAATAATACGTTGATTTCTCCCGCACCTTTTCATTCAGGATCAAAATTTCATGACATGGCCTGTGATATATGTAAGACTTTGAAAATCACGCATAATGCATGTTAGTATCAATATTCACAAGTTTACATCTCAAAGACTATATAACCGTAATTGGTTATGGTATTGTAAAATTTGGATGGGGAAATCATGAATGTGAAACAAACATTAGGCGGTTTAATGAGTGTCGCCGGATTTATCGGCGTCATATTTTTCGGATTTCAATACCTGGACGACTCAGAATCGTTTTCAATTCTGGGTGCAGATGTTGCAGTTAGTACGGGTGATGTCGTTCCGATTCTGATATCACTCATTATCCTTATTGTGGGAGTCGTGATATATCGGTCTGAGTAGATCCTGCTTGCATTGGGGAGGGGGGAAATTTTCGGAAGCCGTTGGATTCAAGGGAATGTGTATCTGATGCAATGATGGTATGGGATAGGAGCGAAATAAATTATTATTAAGGTAGTTTGTATCCCGATACTTAAATGGCAGATCATATTTCGGGCTGACGTTAATTATATAACTCAAACCTTTTAGACTGTAACAAAATGCTATGGCTATTTCTATATTTTGGGTTGCAGTTTATCAGTAAACAAAACGGAGAAACCATGGATAAGCAAGACAAAGACAAAAAAAAGAACAACAAAAGTGAGAAAAGACCTGTAAACAAAAACCCTCAGTTCAACCCGGAAAAAGATTCGGACAGTAAAGCCAAGAGCAAAAAAGGCTAAACCGAAGTTCTTACTTGTTCAAGCGGGCTTTTGAAAAGATCAGAAGCCTGCTTAAAGTAAGTAGTTAAATTTCGCTACTGATTCACTGAAAATCCCCCTCTCTTCATTTACGAACTCATCGTATAGATTAACCGGTTTTGTGACATGCCAATGCGGAAAAAATTATAGTCATTGGTTAAGACCGTCATAAATCTTTTGATGTCTATTTATGGTTAATATACCTTTTAAACTACAATAATTGGTGATGCAGGTTAGTGCTTTGCAATGATCCATATTGCATGAATGATGCCGGGAATATAACCAAGAATTGTCAGCAGTATATTCAGCCAGAAAGCGCCGGTTAATCCAACTTCTAAAAATACCCCGAGTGGCGGCAGGATGATTGCAAAAATGATTTTTATAATATCCATAGAAGTATTCTCTTGTTTTTAGTTGAAGCTTATTTTTAAGATAATATTTGACTTATTCAGCCCTTTTCATGACTGACATAAGTGTAAATATATCACAGAATTTGTCTATAAAAAATCAGATGAGTAAAAACAGTAAATTATATAACAAACGTCACTAAAATATATAATAACGGCTATAATTTATATTCTGCATATTCATCAAACATCACAGCAGGATATATCGGTCTTAGATCAGAGAAGGTTTTGAGATACCCAACTGTCGACCGGTTCAAAAAGAGTGCAGACGGGTAGTAATGCCCCGAAGGAATGCCTGCAGTACAAATCACACTTAGAGGATTTTAAACATAAATCAGATTCTGATACTCCATACAGCCGGAAACTCATGGCTTCAAAAATGGTTAGGAGCAACAGATAGCATGAGGATATAAAATTGCTGCTCACAAGTAGTTGCATATGCAATTCTGAGGGATATGCATTTGGGTTATTATTCAGTGCATATCACAAAAAAACTTTAGAAACGGGAACACAACTATAGAGATGAGGTTTATTCAAATGGAGCATTATCAGGGTTACGGCTTTTCTGATTGTAATCAACACAGATAGCCGCAGACTGAGAAGTTAAAAATCAGTTGAATTAATAAACCTGATTCTAAGCATGATCTGAGTCAAAAAATTCAATTCAAATCACTCAAAGAGAAGTAAAAATTATGAAAGAGATGAATAAAATACAGAATCAAATAGAGCATTATATACAGGGACAGTTAACAGAACAGGAAGTTGATGCATTATGGACTGAGTTTCTGGAAACACCGGAATTGTACGACTATTATTTAACCGTTATTAATTTGCAGGCTTTATTTCAGGACAAAAGTCTGGCATATCACCATCCATGATTCCTGAAGTATAGCAGGGATGAGCAGCAGACGGTTATGCCCGGTCCAAAATTCCATCGGACCTATTCTGAACCTGAGACACTGTGATCCCCGGTGTAACGGAATGCATGAAATGGCGAGTGAAATACATCAACTGTAAAAGTTATAATTGTTGGTGTCAATTGTATAACTATTTATCAAAAAATTGTTCATATATATTATAGATAATGAGTCATTATAACAGCTGTCCAAATATTTTAAATATTAACTCATAACTTTGATTTTGTTTATTCAGAAAGGATTTTTTTCAGGTTTAAAACCGGTCCTTTTCTTTTCTCTGTTATCGCAGACAAACGCATATGAATACGCTGAGTCTCACAGAATTTTTTTTAATGTAAATGCCTCTCGGACTCTACCCCGAGGTAGTTCATTCCAGGCGACTCGATGTTTTTAGAATCTCATCTCATCAATGAGTGATCGGTATTACACGACATTTTAATTGAGGATATTTCCATGAAAATTGAAACCGGTATCTTATCAGCTATAGGTAATACACCTCTTGTGGTGCTGAATAAATTATATCCTGCCATCTCTTCCACACTGTATGCAAAACTTGAAATGCTGAACCCCGGCGGCAGCACAAAAGACCGAACAGCTTTGCTGATGTTATCTAAAGCAATAGAGGAAGGTGAACTCGACTTTAACAGTACGGTAATTGAATCAAGTTCCGGCAATATGGCGATAGGTCTTGCACAGGTTTGTCGTTATCTGGATTTAAAACTTATCGTGGTGACAGATCCAAAAATTAACCGGCATACCGTAGATCTTCTCCAGGCTTATGGAGCCCAGATCGAACGCGTAACAGAAGCCGATTCCAGCGGGAATTACCTGGAGAACAGGCTGGAGCGAGTCAGAGAGCTTCGGGACACCATACCGAACAGCTACTGGCCAAACCAGTATTCAAATGATCTGAACCCGGAAGCCCATTATCATACAATGAAAGAAATTGTAGACGACTGTCAGGAGCCGCCCGACTATCTCCTTGCGGCAACAAGTACATGCGGTACAATCATGGGTTGTGCGAGCTATATTCAAGAACATAACCTGAAAACAAAAGTTGTGGCGGTGGATGCAGTGGGGAGCGTAATCTTTGGTAATTCCAAAGGAAACCGGCTGATTCCGGGCCACGGTGCAGGCAGGAAATCGGATTTGCTTGATGAATCCTATATCGACCATGTTTTTCACATGACAGATATCGATTGTGTTGTAGGCTGCCGGCGTTTATTGCAGCGCGAATCTATTCTGGCCGGGGGATCGGCCGGAGCTGTGGTTATGGCCGCTGAAAAATTGCAGTCATCAATTCCGGAGAATTCAAGCTGTGTACTGATCTTTTCAGATAGTGGTGAGCGTTATCTGGACACAATATATAATGATTCCTGGGTCAAAAGCACGTTTGATAAGGCACGTAAGCGGGACAAAAAAGAGTCAGATAGAAACGGCATACCAGTCTCAACGCCTGTTATGGTAAAGAACACTGGTCTGATTGATGATCGATGGCCAAATAAAAATGGCGGAGCAGAAGACCATTCGTAAAGTAGCGATCATAGGGGGCGGACCAAAAGGAATCTATGGGTTTGAACGGCTTGCTGCGTGGCTAAAGGTCTGTCCGCCATCGGAAAAAATCGAAATTCATATATTTAACAGATCAGATTCATTTGGGGCAGGAGAAAACTACAGGACTGACCAGCCTTCGTATCTTCTCATGAATAACCCGGTGGGAGATGTTAATATGTGGAGTGAAGAAAAACCTCTTCCTGTGGTTCAAAATCCGCTTTCCTTACCGGAATGGTTGTGCCGATTTGCGGGGATGAATATTTCAAATAACGATTACGCAACCCGTGCCATGGCCGGCCGGTACCTTTCTCATGGATTTAATGAAATCGCATCCAGCCTTCCGGAAAATGTGGAGGGCAAATATATTGTTGGTGAGGTTGTTGATATCTACAAAAACACCGGAAAATATTCCCTCAGCCTAAAAGCTATAGATGATAAGAAGTACCGCCATCAGGCAGATCGATATGATCACGTTTTGCTGGCCACGGGTCACCCGAAGCACAGCAATAAAAAACAGTCTCGTCTTTTTAAATCGTTTGCTGATAATCATCAAAAAGCCGGATTCATTCCATTTGTCTACCCCGCCGAAACGGTTTTTTCTGATGTTCCTCCGAATTGCACCGTTGGGATAAAAGGGATAGGCCTCACATTTGTGGATGCAGTTCTTGCACTTACTGAAGGTAAAGGCGGCCGGTTTTCCAGAGATGAGATATCGGGCAGGTTAACCTATATTCGCTCAGGTGACGAACCAAAGGTGATCTATCCCTTTTCCAGGAGTGGGCTCCCGATGATTCCCCGCAAATCTGTCACGATTAAGAATAACGAGCTGAAGTATTTCACAAGATCTGCCCTGCAGAAATTTGAGCCCGGTAAAAAATTGAATTTTGAAGAACAGATCTGGCCGCTTCTGAAGCAGGATATGATCTATGCGTATTATCACATAGCATTGAAGAATAGCGGATATACGGAAGGGTTATCCGGCTGTGAAAGTTTTGAGGAGATTGAACGATATATAGAAGAGTTTCATAAAAAAAATCCTTCTGAGTTACGATTTGATCCCAATACGTTTTTAGATCCTTTCCATGCATCGGAAATTCAGAAGGGCAAATCCCACCATCAATTTATAGAAGCTTTATATAGTGAATACCTACAGGAAGCCAGGAAAGGAGAGCTGAGGAGTCCGCTTGCTGCAGTGACGGCTGTCTGGAGAAAAGCTTCTTCGCTGTTTTGTGAACTGTATTCTTTTGGCGGACTCACTCCGGAATCTCAACAATCTTTTGACCATTTAATTCGAGGTAAACTGAATCGCGTTACTTTTGGACCGCCGGTTGAAAATGCTGAAAAGTTGTATTCGCTTATGGAGTCGGGAATTTTGAATTTTGATGCAGCAAGAAATCCGGACCTTGTTTTAGATAAAGAAAGCGGTTCATATATACTCCAGTCCAGACCGAACAATACCGGCTATCCCGTTCATTTCCTCGTCGATGCACGTATTCCAAAAGTTACACTGGCTGATAATCCCGGCCCTCTGTTCCGGAATTTAATAAACCGCGGATTGATCAGCCTTTACGAAAACAGTTCTGGCAATGAAGCCTACCGGCCGGGAGCGGTCAATATATCCCGCCAGGGATTTGTGATCGATAAAAATGGAACCGTCAATCGAAGAATTGCTGTTACGGGTACTCCCACGGAGGGAATCACATTTGATAACGATACTCTTTCAAGGGATCGGAACAATTTTGTTGATGGCTGGGCTGAATATATTAGCAGGGAATATGCGAATATAGCGTCAATGGTGAACCTTCCATACCAGTCATCGGATGAGTCTTCCATGAATCATTTATAAATCCAGCGCGACTCGATTCTTCGAGAAACTCATCCGATGACTAAACACCAAAACCAACCTGAACAGTATGCATATTGATCAAAATTGAGTCATCGGATGAGTCATTTATGAATCACAAATTGATCCAGCACGACTCGATTCTTCGTAAAACTCATCCGATGACTTCGAAGACTAAACACTAAAACCATACCTGAACAGTATGCAAACGGATAAAAATTCACATATGTATCCCCCCTTAACGCCCATTACAGATTCATGGATGAAAAATGTTTTTTCGAATCTTCCATTCCTCGAAGATCTGTTCAAGGAATATGGATCGCCAATAAACATTCTTCATACAGGGCCGTTTCAAAAAAATTATGAGCAATTTTCACAGGTTTTCGAGAAGCATAAGTTGTCTCACACCATCTTTTTTGCAAGGAAAGCCAACCGGTGCAAGGTGTTTGTAAAGGAAGCAAACCGCCTTGGGTTCGGAGTGGATACAGCGAGTTATCTTGAATTAAAACAGTGCCTGGAGATGGGGGTTGAAAAGCTTGTACTGACGGCAGCGGTTAAAGATGAGAAGCTGGTGCATCTGGCGCTTCAGCATGATGTACTGATAATTCTGGATAACGAAGACGAATGCCGCCTGGTAAACAGGATTGCGGGTGAACTCGGTAAAACTGCCAAAATTGGAATTCGGATCAGCGGCTTTCGCTACAACGGAGAAAAACTCTACAGCAGATTTGGGTTCGATATAGATTATGCCTCGGAGTTCATAAAATACCATCTGGGAGAAGGGAATGTGCATGAGAATCTTCGGTTTGATGGTTTTCATTTTCATCTTGATGGGTATTCGACAGAGCAACGGAGTGAAGCTCTGTTACAAACGATACACCTTGCCGACCGGCTTCTGGATCACGAAATCGAAACATCATTTATCGATATGGGCGGGGGGATTTTAATAAACTATCTCTCTTCAGAATCTGAATGGGAGACGTTCTGGAGTGAGCTCAAAAAGGCGGTCAGGGGTGATCGGTCACCGGTTACATTCGGCAATAACGGTCTGGGATATGAACTCATCAACGGAGAGCTGCGTGGAGAACCAGATGTTTATCCCTATTACAACGAAAATTCAAAAGTAAATTTTCTTGACGATATATTATCCTACCGGAACAAAACTGGAGAAACTCCGGCCGATCTGTTGCGCGAAAGAGGAATTGAGATAAGGATAGAGCCAGGAAGGTCGCTGCTGGATCAAACCGGGTTCACGATGGCAAAAGTGATCCATCGAAAAAAAGATTCGAGGGGAAACTGGCTGATCGGTCTTGAAATGAATCGAAGCCAGCTCAGCAGCTCAAGCGCAGATTTTCTGCTTGATCCCGTGTTCATTCAAGCAAATAACGATGACAGAGAAAAGAAAGCAACCCCGGTTTATTTTACCGGGGGCTATTGCCTGGAACAGGACATTATCCTGAAGCGAAAAATTGTTCTGCCTTGTCTGCCTGAGCCAGGCGATATTGTCTGTTTTCCCAACACGGCAGGATATTTGATGCATTTTTACGAAACCCGGTCTCATCTATATGACTTCACAACCAACGTGGTGATCGATGAAATATCAGAAGTGCCGGAGGTGCACCATGAAAAATTTTAAGCTGATTTTAACCCTCCAAGAGTTTTAAACTCTTGGAGGGTTCAACATATATCATGAATAGCCTGGTCTGTTTTAAACGATTACAAATCACCGGTTTTGGAAAACTCCTATCCTGTTTTTTTTGAATTTGATTTCTATGTGGTACAGTTGCTTGTATTAGCATCCGTCGTGCTTTTGATACTGATCGTAGCGCCGCGTATAGAATCAAAAAAATATATTACCACACCTATCTTTTTTTTATTGCTGGGGATTCTGCTTTTTCTGCTGCCAATTCCATGGGAGTTGCCCGAACTGAATGATGAGCCGGTAATTTTAAAACGAATTACAGAATTTGGAGTGATTGTCGCGCTTGTCTCAGCCGGGCTAAAAATTAACGAACCTTTCTCTTGGAAAACCTGGGGCCCCAGTTCACGATTACTCCTGGTTACCATGCCTCTGACGATTGCTGCGACAGCTTTTTTGGGATGGTGGGGGGCGGGTCTGGTCCCTGCATCGGCAATCCTGTTGGGTGCCGTTCTCGCACCTACTGACCCGGTTCTTGCAAATGATGTTCAAACGTCCGATCCGGGATCACCCGATGATTCATCCGTGCGCTTAACATTAACAACGGAAGCTGGTTTAAATGATGGTCTCGCTTTTCCTTTCACCAATCTCGCAATTGCTGTTGCTGTTCTTGGCCTTGCACCCTCGGCATGGATTGCTGACTGGCTTCTTATAGATGTGTTCTATAAAATTATTGTCGGTGGAATTGTAGGAGTCGTTTGCGGTAAAATTTTAGGGTTCTTACTCTTCAACATACCGAAAAATAAAAACTTAAAAATAGCTGATAATGTATTTGCGATTGCCCTTGTGCTTTTTCCTTATGCGGCAGCGGAATTGGTGTCATCATACGGATTTATTGCGGTATTTGTATCTGCGTGTATCTTTCGCCAGAAAAGGCCAGAGCATGATTACCAAAGCAGGGTACACCAATTTTCGGTAACAATGGAGAGTTTGATGGAAGGAATACTGATGCTCATTATTGGAGGGTATCTTGTATTTGGAGTATTGGACTCCTTAACCTTTCCCATGATTGCAGTCAGTTTTGCGATCCTATTTTTAGTGCGGCCAATCAGTGGTTTAATCGCATTTATAGGAAGTGATCTGCCGAAACATAAAAAGTGGGTAATCTCATTTTTTGGAATAAGAGGTATAGGTTCTTTGTACTATCTCTCTTATGGAATCTATATGGCTGATTTTCCTCAGTCTGATGAACTATGGGCGATTACTATTTTTATTGTGGCTGTCTCTGTTATGATCCATGGGGTTTCTGCTAAACCGATCATGGAACGATTTTCAAAAAAAGAATAGGTAAATAAAATCTGTTAGCAGGTGTTGTAATTACTAAAACAATTGTGAAAATCAGGGCCGTGAGATAACCAGAATTCATGCAAACAAATAAATAGAATACACTGTTTATAAAATGGGTAGCTCATGGAACTCTGAAGATCCCGGGAAGTTAGAATTGAAACGTAAATTCAAAATAAATATCACCATGAATGACGAAACCGTAAAAAAAATAGTCATAACCAGTGCAACGGTCATTGTTGGATATACACTAAGGCAATTGGCTCAAAAGAAATGGAAAGATGTATATGATGAAGAACCACCCGCATCTCATACATCTGAAGAGATAAACTGGAAAAAGGTTATCATTTGGAGCCTGATAACCGGAACAGTAATTAGCACTGCTGAACTGGCTACCAAAAGATATCTGACCCTTAAGCTGGATGTCTGAAATTGCAGGGAAGAGGGCAGTCACTTGAGACTTCCCAATACTGATTTTAATCCAAAGTGGTTTAATTCAAAGTGGTTTAATTCCCAGCCCCTCTGGGTCGGAAAAGATAAAAGTCCCCCTTTGAAGGGGGAAGCGAACGGAGAGAGCTGGGGGATGATTTTCTAAGTTCAGAATGGTCCAATTCTTGGTTTTGATCCACAACCAATCATCCTCCATACCCCTTCGAAGGGGGACACTTCAAAATAAACTCGATATTGGCCAAAAAGTTATGGATCCTAAGTTGATACCTCGTGGGCTCTGCCCCGAGATAGTTCATTTACGGGGTTGTCCAAAAAGCATGAACTGAATTCTCAGAACCGAAATACCTTAAACATGCTATGAATGGTTTATTGAGCTCCCCTCCATATGGAGTGTATTTGCGACATAGGGAGGGGCCGGGGGTGGGTTAAAAAGAGCGGGTACTCAAATTCAACTCATAAACGTAACAGGTTTAAGATACCGGGCACAATGATAGTCAGACAAATGAGCCAGGGTAATACTGACTAAAATTCCTGTTTTTGGCAGTTCTCCAAAGCATGAAATTTTATTACATGAATTAATGTTATATCGTATCTTATAATAAGTATTGAATGTTTCAATTCATTCATAAAATATTTAGAACCGAGGAGGATGGGTACGTAGTTGTTTTAAGGAACAATTAATAGAAGTATAAATATAAATCACTGAATTTTAACATAAATCAAAAGCCATGGCGATGCTCGATAAGAAAGAAATTCAAAATTTTATCCGTCAGTTCAATAAGAAAAATGATTCAATGCAAACCGAGAAGCTTATTCTGGTTGCTATTTCAAGTGCTGTAGGAGGAGCACTTCTTGGTATATTGTTTGCTCCCGATAAGGGGAAAAACACCAGGAAACAATTAGCCAAAAAAAGGGATGAATATCTCGAGGAGATCATTAAAAATACCGAAGAGCTGAGTCAGCAGCTGAAGAATAATACGGAGTCAATTCTGGGAAAATCTAAGAAGACTCTTCAGGATTTAAAACAGGATGTAGAAGATTATTCTGAATTATCCTATCAGGAACTGTATGATCTTGCAAAAGAGCTTAAGGTTAATGGATATTCTCAAATGAATAAATCCGAACTGATACAGGCGTTGAAAGATTAACAGCTTGGTAATTAAAATATAGTCCCTTACTTCCCTGAGAGATTAACTTCGGGGAGAAGGGGCTCCATTTTTGAACACGCAGCAGCGACAGGTGATCCGCGGGTTAACGGAGAGCAGGAGGGTTGCCCATCTTATCCGGGGTATGGTTAAAAACACGATCTTAAGACACTATATGATTATCTCCGGTAAAATACGATAAGTTTATATTTACAGGTACCAACTACCCTGAATGCGATTAATAATATATTTCATTTATTCGGTATCAAGCCTCTCCTAAAAAGGAGATCATTTTTTGAACGCGAGGCGAAATTTAGTTGAATGTTTATCAGTTTTTTCAGATTGGATGGACATCCCCCTTCCCGAAGGGATCTCTTTGGGACAATCCCTCTTTTCTATAGGCTGTGAGAAAATAAATCAACAAGCATTAAAAAAACTCCTTCTATTTGGCCACGATGACACGAAGAATCACGAAGGATAGTAATTTGATTTTGTTATACTTCGTGTACCCTCGTGGCTTTGCGTCTTCGTGGTAAAAATAAATGACCGATATCTTTGAATAAGTATTGGAATTGCAATTGATTTTCCTCACACTTTCTCGAAGGGGGACTTTTTTCTCATTTTTTACAAGATGGCAGTGACTTGAGATTTCAATATCTCTACAGATCTTCCAGGTTTTTTGAGCGCATATCTTTGAGTTCTTTGAAGTAGGTGGGAGTAAGTCCCGTCACTTTTTTGAACTGATTCGATAAATGAGCGACACTGCTATAATGTAGTTTATGGGCTATTTCAGTAAGAGTAAGTTCATCATAGATCAGCAGTTCTTTAACTTTTTCCATCTTGTGCAGAATAATGTATTGCTGAATGGTCATTCCTTTTACTTCCGAAAAGGTGTTGGAGAGGTAGGTATAGTCGTAATCCAGCTTCTCGCTGATATAATCTGAATCATTTACTTTTGGCACCTCCTCAGAGTAGTGTATCATTTCAACAATCACGGCTTTAATCTTTTCAACCAGGATGTTCTTTTTATCATCCAGTAACTCAAGCCCCGATTTCTTCAGGTTTTTGTTAAAAATTTTTAGCTGCTCCTCGGTAATTTCCTCCTTGATTTCAACCATGCCAAGATCAACAGAAATACTGGTTAGCCCAAGCTTTTCCAGCTCGCTCTTCACCAGCATCTTACAGCGCAAACTAACCATATACTTAATATATAGTTTCATGTTATACCCATTGCCTGAATTCAGCTTTCATTTTATATGATGTCAATCGTAATGTATACTTAAGCTTGATTGACTTAATTATATCATAATCATTTAAAATGAATATTGTGAATGATTTTGCACTATTGATTATTTAAGGTAGCCAATCTCATACCACTGCACTTATTGATTTAAATGATAAGGTTACATATATCACAGTTTTTAAGTGATTGGAATTTATTCAGTTTTAAACGTCTGCATCAAACCATAATACGCATTCTCTGTAGTTAGTGCTATTACATCTCAAACTCGTGATTGCGGTTTGGTGATCAAAAAACGGCTGTTAAGTATACATCCCGTAGTTTTTCTGAAGTCCGCTCTATCATAATAAACACGATGTACGGCTCATTCGTTGTTGTATAAAAAGCTCGTCAATTATCGCCTCCCCAATACATTCTATAATTAGTCTGACCGGATCGTGAAATCCTCCAAAATGGATGCCGAAACCACTGCTATGTACTGCAATGATGTGTGAGCGGTTATTCATCGCCCATCGAGTTAGAAATAAACAGATAAACGAGCACAGAAGTCTGTTCGGCAATTTCTAAAGGAAACTGGAATCACATCATACATAGTGAAGTAATTAATTTAAAGTATAAAAATATTTCACGGTTAAGGTGATTTTGAGAAGAGGCTGGTAAGTCGTTTTAGACTGTCTGATGCTTTATATTCCAATGGAGGGTACAGCACCAAATCTATTTTTTATAAGAAAATAAAGAAGGTAAAAGCTTGAACGAGAATAAATCTGAAAAAAAGCCTGAAAAATTGAAAGGCCCAAACCCAAATGATAAAGAGCCCATGAAGGGGTTCCCACAAGTGGGATATCTGAAAAATTATATTTCGTCCGAAAATATCATAGTGGGTGATTACACTTATTATGATGATCCTGAAGGCCCGGAACGGTTTGAGAAAAATGTTCTGTATCACTTTCCGTTTATTGGCGACAAGTTGATTATTGGAAAGTTCTGTGCCATCGCCAAAGATGTAACATTTATCATGAATGGAGCCAATCATAAGGTTTCAGGATTTTCCACGTATCCGTTTCAAATATTTGGTAACGGGTGGGAAAAAGTTTTGCCAAAAGAGGGAGAACTTCCATTTAAAGGCGATACCGTAATTGGGCATGATGTCTGGATCGGCTACGATGCCACATTAATGCCTGGAGTTAAAATTGGAAGCGGGGCTATTGTCGCCAGTAAATCTGTAGTTACCAGAGATGTGCCGCCATATAGCATTGCAGGAGGTAATCCTGCCAATATTATTAAATACCGGTTTGATGAAGGCACAATCAAAGAACTCCTGGAAATTGCCTGGTGGAATTGGAGTGCAAATAAAATTACGGAAAATCTTGAGGAAATAGTTGGCCATGACCTGGCTTCACTACGTCGTGTAAGTGACAAGTAACAAAGAGGATGTTGTGAATTAATTTATGTTTGGTTGTTTAGAAGAAAGGATTAGACATACCGCCCCCATTACCAGGGCGGTATGTATCTGATATCATCACAGACTTTTTTGGTTAATCACCAGCCACAATCCTCTCTTCCGTTGTAAACCACAGAAACAGCACCGGTACAATTAAAAGTGTGAGTGCTGTGGAGGTTATCATTCCGCCGATGATGGTCCACCCGAGCGGTGACCAGAGGCTGGTACCGGAAAGCGTAAGCGGCAACAGTCCTGCAATGGTAGTTGTGGTGGTTAGGATGATCGGCGTGAATCGGGTCTCCGCCGCTTCCGTTATCGATTCAAGCACCGATTTTCCGTCACGCAAAAGCTGATTGGCATAATCCACCAGAATAATAGAGTTGTTGACCACGATCCCGATCAGGCTGACAAATCCCACAAATGCAAAGAAGGAGAACGACCAACCGGTGATAAACAGGGCGAGAAACGACCCTGTAATGGCCATTGGAATGGCCGAGAAAATGATCAGCGGCTGCAGGAATGACCGAAACTGAAGCACAAGAACCGCAAAAATTCCAAATAGTGCTACGAAGACCAGTATGGTCATATCGCCAAAAGTTTCATGCTGTGAGGCGTATTCACCGGCTACGTAGTAACTGTACCCATCCGGCCAGTCTATTTCGTTGAGCCCGGCTATGATCTCCTCCGTAATGGCCGCAACCCGATCCTGATTGGTCACATTGGACGAGACGGTGGTACCCCGCTGCAGATTGTAGTGAATAAAGCTGTTGGTCGCCGAACCAAACCGGATGTCGGCAACCTGATTCAGAGGGATTTGTTCTCCATACTGATTGGTTAGATAGATCTTGTCGAAATCACTTACCGCAGTCTGCTCGTCAAGGGCCAGCCGGACCATAATAGGATACTCCTTGCCATCACTCATGATCGCTTTATCGGCCGGGAAACCTGACATGGCCGCACGAATCGTTCTGTCAGCCGAGGCGATGGAAAGCCCCGCCAGGCTTGCTTTCTCCCGGTTGATATCCACGTTAATATTGGTTCGGTTCAGCGCCATGGGATTGTTTACATCAATCGTGCCCCCGGTATTACGTATCAGGTCTTCCACTTTCAGGGAAAGATCTTTAAGGATATCGAGCCGTTCACCAAGGATACGAATCTCGACCGGAGCATAGAATGGTGGTCCGTTCGTAAGCTCACTGAAGGAAATCCGCGCGCCGGGGTATCGGGCAAACGATTCTCGAAAATTGCGGAGGGTGGAATAAAATCGTTCCTGGTCCCACTCTTCAAAATTGACCAGAATCTGGCCGTGGTTGCTCTTGAAGGATTCCGGGAACCTGTTGTAATAGATCTGGGGATTACCGTGCCCGATGTTTGACGTATAGTTCTTAACAAATTCGGTTTCATCAAGTACGCCCTCCACAAACCGGACGGCCCGATCGGTTTCCTCAACATTTGTTCCATGAGGAAGATCGACCTCAATCAATAAAACAGGTTTATCTGCTGTTGGGAAAAAGCTGACCCCGATATAGGGGAACAACATCAGGCTTCCCAGAAACAAAATAACTGCGGATGAAAAAACGAACCCTTTATATTTTAAAGCTATATCAAGAGCGGGTCGGTAATACCGGGAAATGAGGTGCCGGATAAACCGATCCACCCAGCTCTCTTTCGCTTCAGGTGAATCGCTCATCAGGCGTGTGGCAAGCAGCGGGATGAAGGTTAGTGCCAAAATCAGCGAGAGTATCAAAACAATAATAACCGTGACCGGCAACGATCTCAGAAACTCTCCCGGTCCACTTTGCATCATCGCGAGGGGTGCAAATACCAGGACGGTGGTGAGCGTGGCACTGATGATAGCATACCCCACTTCGGAAGTGCCTTTTACGGCGGCATCTATCAGGGTGTGTCCTTTTTTGCGGAAACGAACGATGTTTTCAACCACTACAATGCCGTTATCCACCAACAGGCCAAGGGCGATAACCAGGGCGGCAATGGATATCTGCTGCAGGCCATATCCAATAAAGTTGAGTACTCCAATTCCCGCAATCATGGCAATGGGAATGACCGCACCGGTGATCAATGCCGACCGGAAACCGAGAAAAAGGAAGATGATCACAGCCACCAGCACAATTCCCTGCAGGAGGTTCAGGAAAAAATCGTTGATGCGTCCCTCCACGGCAGAGGCCTGCTCAAATACCACTTCAAGAGACATGTCGGACGGGATGGCAGCCTGAAGTTCTTCAAGCTGGCCGAAGATACTGTTGGTTATCTGAATCAGGTTTTTACTCGATTCGCGTTTGATGTTGATGTACACCGTCCGCTGATCCATGAATCGTGCAATCCAGCGGATATCTTCATGCGCGTAAAAGACATCGGCAATGTCATCGAGGTACACTACGTGGCTGGCTCCCGAAGCAACCGGGATCTGCCTGATCTCATCCAGGCTCTTCAAGCTGCCGCTGGTCTGTATCCCAAACGTTCCGCTGCCGATGTTCAGATTACCTCCCGGAATGTTCATGTTCTGATCGGTGAGAGCGTGGAGTATCATATCCAGGGAGACGTTCTGAGCCGCCATGCGCTGGAAGTCTGCCGCCACCCGGATTTCTTCTTCCGGATTGGCTTCGATATCCACATTGCGAACTCCATCGATTCGCTTAAGCCGATGTTCCAGCATCTCGGCCGTGGCATTCAGCTCCCGGTAGCTTGCCGTTTCCGATACCAGTGCAAATTGTATGATATTCGTGAGGGCTTCCGGCCTGAACTGTTCAATATCCAGGCTGAAGATGCCGTCGGGCAGCTGATTACGGATGCCGTTTACTTCCCGGGTGATTTCATCCAGCTTTCGTATCCTGTCGATTCCGAACCCGGCTTCAACTTCGAACACAGCCAGACCTTCTTCAATTGTGGTCAGAATTTCAGTGAGGTCGTCGATTTCATCAAGAGCATCCTCAATCGGTTTCACGACCAGCTCCTGCATATCCTCGGGACTTGTGCCGGGGTAAACGACTGAAATGGTGTAAAAAGGCAGCGCCATATCCGGATCTTCCGTGCGCGGCATGGTGAATAGCGCAAAAAGCCCCACCACAAATGCCATTACGACCAGAATCAGAATAAACCGGTAATTTTTGATCGAAAATTCAGGCAGCTGCATCAGTATCCCTCAACGGCAAGAGTGATGGGAGAGCCCGGACGAAGATAGGCAGCTCCGCGTGTAATTACGTTTGAATGATCGGGCAGATCCTCCACGGCCACAGCAAAATAGCTGTTCCCAATGTGAACCGGCTTTACCCGGACCCTGACGGCAGACTCCAACTCTGAATCCGGCACATAGATATAAACGTATTCGTTTTCAGCTTCTACAAGAGCATCAATGGGTATGGTGATATAGGGTTGCTGCGAAGATGGATAGATTATTGCTTTGGCGACAAACCCGTTGCGGAGCTCCTGTGCCGGATCATTCAGCGTGATCTCAATAGTGAATACACCGGTACGCTGATTTGCGGCCGCTGCAATCCGGGTTACATGTCCGGTAAACGAACGACCCGGCAACGCATCAAAATGGACCTGTGCGGAATCTCCATGCTGAAGGCGGGTGATATTTCTATCGGATACGCCTGCTTTCAATACTGTGGAGTGACTGCCGTTTTCTCCCAATCGAAATATGGGCTCACCGGGCCCTACTTGCTCGTTCACTTCGGTGTATTTAGCAAGCAGACGTCCGTTTGTCGGAGCAGTGATCACAGAGCGCTCCTGATTAAACAGGGCGATGTCCAGCTCAGCCCTGGCGTTTTCCAGTGCGGTTTTGAGATCGTCAACCTGTTCGAGAGTGGCCGCGTTGTCCTGATAGAGATTTTGGATTCGATTAAGATCACGGCGATATTTCTCATACATGTTCCGCGCCCGGACGACCTGCGCGTCTATTTCTGTCCGATCCAGCGTGGCCAGCAGATCTCCTTTTTTTACCTCATCGCCTTCATCAAAAAGAAGCTCATCAATAAAACCGCCGGTTCTGAAAGAGAGATCAAACTCTGAAGCCGAAGAAAGTTTCCCTGATATATATATGGGTATCGGTTCTGTTGAGGTTTTTAGTGATTGGATCTGAACATATTCCGGGGACGGAGCCGATTCGGTATCCCGGCTTTCACCCGTGCTGCAAGAGATCATTAGCAGCGGCAAAAAGACAAGCAGCCATGCCGGAATACTATTTTTGTGGATGGGTTGATTAAAAGGAATCATTCTTTTCTGAGGTAAATGTTAATTGTTAGTAAATGATCTGCCGGTTTCCCGTTCCAGGTCGGCTTCTTTTGATTTCAGATCGTAGCGGGCTATGGCAACCTGCAGCCGTGCACGGGTGTAATTGTCCTGCGCTCTCAGGTACTGCACGAGAAGCACGCGGTTTTCTTCGTACTTTCGCCGTGTGATTTCAAAACCCGCTTCTGCGGCTTCGAGTCCAGATTCTGCGGCTTCTAATTTTGTCTCAGCCGCACTCCACGCGTGCCAGGCATCCATCACCCTGAGCCTTATTTGCTGTTCAAGCTCCGTGAATTGGTTATCCAGTTTTCTTAGCTCAATGTGAGATTGTTGTATCCGCTCACGGTTCCGAAATCCCTCAAATAGCGACCACCGCAAACCGAACTGTACAGACCAATACTGCTGATCGGAATTGAATTTATACTGCGTGCCCTGATACCCGTAATCACCAACCACAAACAGGTCAGGAAGGGTATTGGCGCGATTGAGTTTCAAGTGGTTTTCCGTTGCCCGGATTCCATGGCTGATCTGATCAAACTCCGGACGGCTCATCAGGGCTTCCTCTTGAAGTGCGGGGATATCCTGATAACCGGCGGCACGTGCCAGGTAGCTATCATCTTGCCGGATGGGTGTATCCAGGTTCCTGTTGAGCAAGAAATTGAAATAAGTACGGGCGGCAGACTGCTGCCTTCGGGCTTCAGCGATACGTCCTTCTACATCCGCCAGTTCGTATTCGGCGGTAAGCACAGCATCCGGGGTTTCCATTCCATTGCGTACCATCGATTCGGTGGTTCGAATGAGTTCATTAAACAGTTCCCGATTCGTTTCGTGGATGGCCAGCAGGTCTGTCGCCTTGAAATAGTTCAGGTAACTTACTTTGATCTCGCGGGTCAGTTCATCAACCATAACCTGCCGGCGGGCTTCCTGCTCGGAAACGAGATTTTGCTGAGCCCTGTAGCTGTAATATAGATCGGTATTAAACAGGGGCTGAACGATGCGCAGCCGGGTATCATGAAAGTCATTTGGCAATAACTGCTCACTAACATTGGACAGATTGGCGGGGAAGCGCTGTTCGCCGGTAAGTTCATTCAGAGTGTGATGGACCGGATTGAACAAGTCTCCGGTGGGGATATCCACTGTTCTGCCCCCATCCGAAAATGTATAAGATGACTCAAACGAGATTTCAGGCAGGAAACGGCCGCGGGCTGACCTGAGTTCCGATCGGCTTATTTCCCCGTCGAATGCATCATTGAGCAGTTGCAGGTTGCTTTCAACCCCTATCTGAACATAATTATCTATGATAGAAGGGGAGGACTGGTTCTGGGCGGATATCACAACCGGCAACCACAAAAGCAGCAGAAAAAAAATCGGGTATTTATACATGGTAAACACTATTTATATTATGAACACTGTTCATTTACTGGGAAATTTTTTTTATTGACTGTCAAGCATATGATTAAAAGAGGCCAGGGCGTCGAAAAGAAGTTGTTCCTGATCGGCAACTTCATACATATCAAGCCGGTTCTTGAGATGTAGTGCAATAATACCGTGAACCTGGGCCCAGACCATCAGGGAGAGATGCATGGGATCCTGATCTTTGAAATGGCCCAGCTGCTGGCACTCAAGAATGGCATTCAGGTGAAAATCATGGCAATTCAGTCCATTCTTCCATTCCCTGTCATCTCCCAGAAAGTCGATGGGGTCCGGCATAATAAACATGAGTTCGTAATAGGAGGGATAATCGAGGGCAAATTTGATATAGGACTCACCTATCTTTTTGAGCCGCACCAGTGGATTTTCGATATTTGAAACACTATTCTGGTACTCATGGAACAATTTGAAACCCGTTTCACTGATTTCAAACATCAATTCATCCTTATCCTTAAAATAACGATAGATGGTACCGGGGCTATAATCAATAGCGTCAGCAATCGCCCGGATGCTGGTTTTTTCGTAACCCTTTGTCCGGAACAATTCAGCAGCCGTACTCAGAATCAAATCCCTGAGTTCCTGTTTTTCCCGTTCTTTTCTTTCTTGTATCGTCATTTTGTAATGTGATAAGAGTGAACGGTGTTATGATACTGAACGCTGTTCATTAAAGCAATGGGCTTCTGAAATTTTCTAAAATCCAAGCACCTTACATGACGAATGAGAATTTCAAACATGATTTATCAGGATTAAATAACACTGTGCGAGGTTCACTGTTTGGGGTTTATTCGATTGGTCTCAAACTGTTTTTTGCAGCGCGGGAATGGGGATTCGGAAGCCCCAGGCTGTTGCCCCACATTTAAACCATGTCTTTATTTAACTTTTCCACGACTCACTCCGCGATTTAGGAGTCACGGAATAGTCCCGGTAAATACCCGCGTTTGCGAATAACAAAGAATTCAAATATTCTGCGACAGATAAAACGACAGCGGTGTTGTTGTGGAATTAGATGTTATGTGTATTAACTTAAAATCTCATGGTGGAAACAGAAGAAGCAGTTCAAGAAATTCATGATTTAGCAAGTAGTGTTCGCAAACACATCAATACACATCGTTACCAAAGTATTTTAATCGAGGAGTCTGGTTATTGGGATCAAATTTGTAGTTCACTTGATGTTATTGATGACACATTACTGACTATCGAATCTTATCTAAAGACAGATTTTCCTGATGATTCAGGTGTAAAATATTTATTTATATATGGCATATTGCAGGCTCTCTTTTTACAACAAGATGCATTAAGTCACTTATCGGAGTCTTTTGAAGTAGATTACGAGATAAGTGATAACCTGAAAAAAGTTAGGGAAATTAGAAATGCAGCAATAGGGCACCCTACCAAGCTAAATCGAAAAGGAGAAACATATCATTATCACCTTTCAAGACCATCGCTTAATAAAGATAGTTTTAAATTACTCCAGTATAGTCAATCTGATTCCGTGAGGTTTTTAAATGTTGATATTAATTTGACTATCAAAGATCAGCTTAATGAAGTAGTAAAAAAATATTCTTCAATCGTAGAGAAACTTATTCTGATGGATAAAGAGCACAAGGAAAAACATCGAAATAATAAACTTCAAGATATATTTCATTCAGGATTGGGGTATAGTTTTCAAAAAATTGCATCTGGAATTGAAGCTCATACTGATGGGGATAAAGACTGGGGCTATCGTAATCTGGAAATTGTTATTGACGTATTTAAAGAGTTCAAAGAAGAACTTATAGAACGGAATGAGCTTAATAACTATATCGAATATGAATTAAATGAATATTTCCATGCGCTAAATAAATTAGAAGAATATTTTAATGGTGAAACTAAGTGGATGGAAAAACCTGATGCCCATATTTATCACGAATATATTTTCCGCAAGCATGATCATTTTGTTTCAGTAGCCAAAGAAATTGATGAAGCATATTTAGAATAGCGTCTTTACACACATAACAAGTAAAGCCAGGGAACGAAGCTTGCCGAGCTCCATGCCGGTGTTGGACTAGCCCGGTGAAGAAGCTACATATCGCGTCTATTTGCAATTTGAATAACTCAGGGAATGGGCAGCTGAGCACGTTTCAGAAGAGCCTCTCTTTTTCCAATGCCTGGATCTGCTTCAATCATCTCTTCTGAGGAGGTATGATATGCCCCGCCGCTTAACCACCAAACCTTTAAAAATCGAACTGAGGTTTTGAACACCAGAACCCTGGATCAGCCAATTATCTCTCTCTTAAAAAACCTGAAGTAACTTCCGGATAAGCTTCGACGTATGAAGCCTAATGAATTTGACCGGTTCTTCGCAATTTCATCGGTCACTGTAATGTGTAAAATGAAAAGTATTGAAAAGTGAAATACAATGAATTAAGAGCTTCTTTTGAAAACATTATCTCTCTGAATGAAGATGAATGGAATCATATTGAAAGTAGATTCAAATTTAAACATGTACCTGCGAAGACCTATCTGACATCCCTCGGTGAAATTGAAAGAGAGGCCTATTTTATAATTCAGGGTATTGTCAGGCTTTTCTGCCTCAATCCAAAAAAGGAAGACATAACTATATTTCTGTTTAAGGAGAACTACTTTGCAAGCAGTTACCACAGTTTTATCACGCAAACTCCGAGTAGTCAGGCGTTGGAAACACTGGAGGATACAACCCTGCTGAGCATTAATAAGAAAGCATTAGATGAACTCTATCGCCTTGTGCCAAAAATGAATCTTATCACCCGGGTTATAGCCGATCAACGTTTTATTAACTCCCAGGCCATCTTCACCTCTCAAATCATGCTCACGGCTGAAGAGCGCTACCTTCAATTCGAAAAGAACCACGGAGACTTGTTGCTTCGGGTGCCGCATCATATCATCGCCTCTTTTTTAGGGATCACTCCAGTTTCCATGAGCAGAATCAGGAAGCGGCTCATCAAAAAGCGGGTTATTTCTTAACATAAGTTAATGGTGCAAAGGCTTTTTCACAGTAAATTTTTTCAGAATTGAAACAGACACAAAAAAATTTACCTGATGAAGAAAATTTCTATTGCCTTACTTATAATTTTGATTTCTGTAGCATATTATTCAGAAACACATGCTCAATCGCCGGGGGAACGCGGATTTGACATCGACATAGACCCAATTGCTTTTGCATTAAACGGGTTTTCGATTCATGGAGGTTATGTAACCGGTGCTTACCGTTTTGATCTGGGAATTTTCGGGTTGGATTTACCCGAATGGGTGCATGGAAATGAAGATTTCGATTCTTCGTTTATTGGTGCCGGCTGGAAAGTGGACCGATTTTTCAAAGGATATGCGGATGGTTTTTTTTGCCGGGGTTGATGGAGGAGTTACACAGTTACGTGTGACGCATACCACGACCGGCAATGAAAAAGACCGCCTGCAGTATATGCTTGGAGTCCGCACAGGCTATCGCTGGAGTACAGGACTTGGGAATCTTTTTGTAACTCCCTGGATTGGTTTTGGATATGTTTTAAACGCCGATGACATCGAAATAGATGGGGATATGTATGAGTCGTCAGCTTTTACACCGTTTCCCACAATTCATGTGGGGTGGAAATTTTGATACAGCAGAATTCAAAATAATGGAAAGAAGAAAGCAGGATTTTATTGAAAATGAGGTAACCCGTCTTTTGGTTGAAGAGGATGTTCAATGCCTGATTTTTCGCACTTCTCTTCAAAACCGAGATGATGTAGAAAAAATATCTACTACTCTGGATAACCTGGAAGGCTTATCTGACTGGCATGTAGATCTTGATGATTGGGAAAAAGTCCTGCGTATTGTGTGCACGGGATTATCAGCAGAAAGTATCATTAAAACTCTTTTTAGGAAGGGGTTTATAGCTGAAGAAATACCGACAAATTAAAAAGTGATTTAGGAATCTATCTGGCGGTGAAATGAATGCCAGGACAACCGGAATAAAGGAATTCCGAAAACTTGCCGAACAGGCTAAGGAGCTATTTTCATCCCGAAAACAGACTATTATCTCATATGTGGCTAAGAAGGATAAAACGATTATTCAAATAGATTACGAAGGCATTTTGGCAGCTGATTTACCGAATGGCATGAAGGCAGGTGAGGCAATTAAACTAAAAGGAGAGTCAGAATTTGAGTTTAAAGATGGAAAAATTTCATCGATAACGGACAGGAGTTGAATGGCAAAGTTCTGTTCATGTTATGACGATTTTGGAATATGTATAGCACTTGAGGGCAAGGCAATTCAAGGCGAAAATGAAATTTTTAAATGGGACGAATAACCCAAACTGCATATGGGAAATGTGGTAAGCCTGTAATGGAGATACAGATATTAAGAGTCGCTTATAAATTTCAGTTATTAAAAAAAGGCAATGGATATTAAGATACGACAAGAAAAACCGGCTGATTATGAAGCCGTTTTTAAATTAATCAAAAAAGCATTCAAGAAAGTAGAAATGAGCGATCACAAGGAGCAATTCCTTGTTCAGCTATTAAGAAACTCAACTTCATTTGTACCCGAATTATCGTTAATTGCTGAATATGAAAATGAAATTATTGGCCATATTCTATTAACTAAAATTACTATAAAGAATGACCAAACTGAGTTTAATTCTTTGGCCCTTGCACCTGTGACGGTTCTACCAAAATATCAAAAAAAAGGTATAGGTGGAATGTTGATTGAACAAGCACATAAAAAAGCAATTGAGTTAGGTTTTAAGTCAGTTATTTTGCTTGGACACGCTGACTATTATCCGCGATTTGGATATAAAAAGGCAAGCAGGTTTGGAGTCCAATTACCTTTTGATGTACCTGATGAATACTGTATGGCGATTGAATTGACTACTGGCGGACTACACGAAGTAAATGGAATAGTAGAATACCCAAAGGAATTTAATGGATAAAACAACCTGCTCAATAAAAATCGAATCAACGGGTGATGCAGACGCAGTTGTGGCTTTTTTGGTTGGTTCATTCAGGTTTTCCGCTTTGATTAAGCTCATAATTCCCGCACCCATTATGCGCTGAGCCGATATATCAAATCATAAATAAAGGAACACATGTCAGAAAAGATAAAAAAATCAACTTATTGGATTTCCACAATCTGGTTAGCATTAGGAATAGCGGCAGGACGGGGGCAGTAACTGCCGCAAATAGGCGGATAGGATGAAATTATGAGTCAATTGGGATATCCGGTCTATATATTATCCATCCTTGGTGTGATGACACGACACGGATGTTGGTATATGCTATCGAGAGAACATATCCTCATTACGACTGCAACAAATTTTGTACTTGTCCTATCTATAAAATTCCTTAGTCATAAATAAATGACCAAAATTATTCGTCAACCCGGTTCACAACAGAAAGAAGGGGTAAAGTCTACTGTATTTGAACAAACGAGACTTTATTATCAAAAATTTGGAGAATCGAGGGTAAATCAAAATAAACAGGTAAATAGCTGCTAAAGAATAGCCTCTGAATTCGCGGAACATACAGTTAATAATGATGTTAGATTCATATACTTATACAATAAAGTAACAAGAGCAGAAAGTTATAATTTAGATTAGAAAACGTATAAACAAATGGATAAAGAAAAGTTAAAAGAAGAGGAACTTCCAAAACAGTCACAGGATCAACCGGGTAAGGAGTCGGAGATGAATCCTGAACCGGAAATCATTCGCGATTCTTATAAAGGAAGTGATAAGCTTAAAGATAAAGTAGCTTTGATTACCGGCGGAGACTCCGGTATCGGGCGTGCAGTTGCCGTTCACTTTGCCCGGGAAGGCGCAAACGTTGCAATCATATATCTTGAGGAGGATGAAGATGCCGAGTTAACCTGTGATATGGTTGAAGAAGAAGGGACTGAGTGCCTGATTCTTCGGGGTGATATCCGCAACAAAGAGTTTTGCAAATCATGTGTGGATGATGTTATCAACAGGTTCGGAACCTTAAATATTCTCGTAAACAATGCCGGTGAGCAGCATGTTCGGCAGGGAATCCAGGAAATCAATATGGATGATGTTGAGCGAACCTTTCAGACGAATATCATTTCGATGTTTTACCTCACTCAGAATGCATCAAAGCACATGAAAAAAGGCGACTCAATCATTAACACGACAAGTGTTGTGGCTTACCAGGGCAGAGAATATTTAATTGATTATGGAGCTACAAAAGGTGCGATTGTATCTTTTACACGATCATTAAGTGATGATCTGGCGCCAGATGGGATCCGTGTAAATGCTGTTGCTCCGGGACCTATCTGGACCCCGCTGATTCCGGCAACGTTTGATGAAGAGCATGTGGCTGAATTCGGGAAATCCACATCGATAGGACGACCTGGACAACCTTCTGAAGTGGCTCCTGCATATGTCTTCCTGGCATCTGATGATGCTTCTTACATTTCAGCCCAGGTCATTCATGTGAACGGGGGAGAAGCTGTGGGAGGATGATCTAAGTTAGAAGCCTGGGATTAGTTCTTAGCCAGTCCAATAAGCATAAACAGAATTCATAAAACCTAAATATCTTAGATAAACTGTAAATAATTCTATTTAGCCCCCTCCATATGGAGTGAATTTGCGACATAGGGAGGGGACGGGGGTGGGTCAAAATACCAGATGATCTGAATCTGAACTCAGGTTTTATAGGCAATAATTTATAGGTATTTACTATTTGAATAGCCTTAAATATACGGAAATGTCATCTGTCCCTTAGCAACCCGCCTCTTCCTCTTGAGGCACCGTAAAATCAGTTAGTTCATAAATAAGCGGTTCATGATCAAATGGCTGGGGACATTTGTCAACTGAAATTCTTTTCGAGCGTACTAACATTTCTTTTGTAATTCTGGCTGTCAGCTGGGTATCGGAACTTGTCATTTCTGACATGTCAAATAAATCAGCATACGCCGGAACAGCGAAATATTTAATGGAAGTATCATCAAATAATTCACTTCCCAAAATGATATACTCCGGATTCTTTTGACTATCGGTACTTTCATCCACTCTTAATACGCCAGCAACAAAACCGATTCTTTCACCGTCATTGCTGAGTACTGCTACACCGGTTTTGTCATGTATCTTCTTTATTTCTTCTTGTGTTAGTTTCATAGTTTTCTCTTAAAAATAATTGAATTATGAAGTTCTTTAATTTCACTTCAATCAAATGATGAAATATTGTAAACTTGTATATTATATTTTAGTTCCTTGAAAATTTACTTGCCCAATTATCCTGCTATTTAAATAGAAATAATGGAATCCTTTTCATGTACTATGTAGTAAATTTTATTACGAATTAAATGTGATTTATGCTATTTAGATTATGCTTTTTTGTGGTCATATTTAACGAGAGAATCAAGAAGTCATACAATTGAGATAAAAGAAAAAATCGTACTATCAAACTATTAAACAAATCAACATCATGAATACAAGAACCTTATCTTCTTCCACCATAACCGGACAAAAAGTATATAACCTGAAGGGAGAAAACATTGGTGACATTAAAGACCTGATGATAAATCCCGCAAAAGCAAATGTAGAATACGCAGTACTTGAATTTGGAGGTTTTCTGGGTATTGGCAGTAAATATTTTGCTATACCGCTTGAAGCCCTTCAATTTTCCGAAAAAGAAGAGAAAATCATGCTGGATGTAAACAAAGAAAAGCTGGAAAATGCTCCGAGCTTTGATAAAGATAACTGGCCATCAAGCGCCGATCCTGAATTTGTAAATTCAGTGTATACTCATTACGGTTATGAAAAACGCCATAGCTCAGCTTTATAAAAAAGCATCAGGAACCTGTTCATTTTTTTAATCTATAATGAAATGAGCGGCTGACCTAAATTGAATGTTCGATTCAGGTCATGAGTGGGTATCCCTTACTTCTGGAGGGCTTTGCAAAATCCCTGGTTCTGCAAAGCCTCTTCTGCTTGATATGCATTTTGAGTCAATTAAAATGGTATCAAAAAAAAAGTATGGGATATTCACTTTATTAGTTCACCGTGTATGTGTGAAATCAGTCATTATCAGATTATTAACTGAGTATATAAAACTATTTTTTAAGATGAGTTATAAAAAAATGATGTCTCAAATATTATTATTGGAGCATTCTGATTTCAGTATAGTTCAATCCGGTAAATGGGCACTTGAAGAACTGAACCTGAATAGCAGGGATACGAGTATGGACAGGCAAAGTATGGATAACGAACATACGTTAAATCATACGATTTCTGGTGAGCTGAATAAACCGGATGAACAATAGCTGGTTCATTTGTTGCCGTTGAATTTTAGACCTATATGATTCCCGATTGTCCTGATTCCATTCATAATAATGAAGGCAGGTAAATTTAATTACTCACATAAGTTTATGGGTTGCCAGGTACAGCCTGCCCGGACAGGTTTAATCGTACCATGAGATTTTGAAGTATTCGTAATGATGAAAGTAAGGAAGAGTCCGGTAAACGTGGATATCCCTTGCAAGCCATACAGAGAGGGATAAGATTCGACGAAGATCAGTAAATATCCCAATACTGTTGATGTAAATAATTTTACTGACAGCCAGCTGAAAGCGCTTTTAGAGTAGTACATCATTCCATGCGTACGCAGTGAGGATTTAACCGACCGATGGCAATCAGTAAACAGGCAAACGAAAGGGGATTCTGGCGGAGCATCACCGTCTATTTTAAAAACAATTGACTCATTTTTCTGAAAAAAATGAGTTTAAGTAAAAGGGGGGATTATGAAACTATATATCAAACATATGGTTAGTTTGCGCTGCAAGCTTTTTGTTCAGAAGGAGCTTGAAAAGCTTGGACTGACCTGCTTTACAGTTAATCTTGGCATGGTTGAAATCGAGGAAGAGATTTCCGATGAAATGCTTGAGATATTCAACAATAACCTGAAGAAATCAGGACTGGAAATACTTTATAGTAAAAAAAGGATTCTGGTTGAAAAGATTAAAACCGTGATTGTTGAAATGATACATCACTCTAATGAAGTGCCAAAAATGAATGATTCAGATTATATCAGCCAAAAATTAGGGTATGATTATACTTATCTGTCTCACACATTTTCGGAAGCAAAAGGAATGACCATTCAGCAATACATCATTTTGCACAGGATTGAAAAAGTAAAGGAGATGTTGATGTATAATGAGCTCACTCTTACTGAAATTGCTTATAAACTACATTACAGTAGTGTAGCTCATCTATCGTACCAGTTCAAGAAAGTGACGGATCTTACTCCAACCTATTATAAAGAAATGAAAGAGGTGCGCGAAAATAATATTGAAGAATTGTAAGCGAATGGTAGAGTGCCGATCGGCAGAAAACCTGGATCAGGGAAGCTTTATTATACCCGCACGTTCGCTTCCTATATATAACATTTTAAAAGCGTATCTGATAGTATTTCTTTATTAATTGGCTTCTGTAAGATACCCCTGTTATGGGTTTGTTTGATGCGATCCTGGTATTTTGAAACATCCAGTCCGGAAATATAAATTACTGGTTTATACCATAACTTTAACATCTCTTTTGCCGCTTCAACACCATCCTTTTCCCCGTTTAGTTGGATGTCCATTAGAATCAGATCAGGGTGTCGGGAGGTATACATTCTGATAGCTTTTTCGGCAGTATCAGCAATGCCGATAGGTGAATGACCTAAATTTTGCAGCATATTTTGAATACTAAATGCTTGCACTTTATCATCCTCCACTATTAAAACTCTCAATTGAATAAACATCGTTATTGAACTAAAGTGATTCGTGAATTGAAACTACATCAAAAAAATAATTTTAAGTATTTTATTTTATAATTGAAAAATGCTGAGCAGAATGCCCGGGTTAAGAACCAAATTAAGTTAAAAAAAGCGCAAACCTATTATTGGCCTGCGCTTCTTTTTCCCCTTGATATCTTGCCTGAATACGAATGCTATTCAGGAATGTGTGGCCTTCTTCCGAACAAATTAAACTCTATTTTTCAATTTTAAACGGTTAACTCAATTACCATTACCGTCGATCTCCCGAATTCTGTTATCCCAATCGTTCAAATTTGTGGTTACTCTTTCTTTCAGTCTTTCAATATTAACTTTAACCCCACTCCAGGTACTTGAAGAAGAATCCTCAAGATCCTCAATCGCATTATCTATTTCGGAACGATGTTGTCTCATATTTTCTCGTATTGACTCAAGTTCTTCAACTGACTCTTCATCAGCTTCTTCAATTTTAGAATCCACCTCTTCACTTTTTCTGTCAAGTTCTTCTCTCAATTTTTCCAGATCTGATACTAATTCCTGCCGTTCATTTTCAAAGGCCTCACTCCGATCATCCTCATACATGGGTGAGTCTTCATTTTCAACTAAAGTACCCTGATTATCTCTGGTATCGCCACACTGTATAAAGACAAATAATGCTGCTATTAAAAAAAGGATAATACTACTTGTTTTTTTAATTATGTGGTTCATGATTAGTTCTTGTTTAATATTTTTGTTGAATAAAGTTTCCGGACGTGCTCATATATTTGATTTCGGCAGGCCGTTCATTTTTACTTAACCACTCCTATCCTGAATGAAATATATTAGTAAATCTTACTTGTATGATAGAAAATTTGTCCCATCTAATGTGTAGCGGAAATATATTTTTTGATGTAACAATTTTTACCATACGGATGTCGAAAGAATGAAATGTTAGCTTCTATTTGAGTACGACGGGGCAGGAGGAGGGACGATCATTTTTTGAGCAAAGGGTGGTAAAACGGATCTTCCACTTCGATCGTGTAGCATAGTTTCACGGTAATTCTGCGAAGAAACAGGATGCATACTGCAATTGCCAAAACATCAACAGAAATATGAATCTTTTTACGAATAAAATCATCATTCGTGGAATATTAGTTTTTGATTTATTTGTAGAAAGGATAAGGTTGTCTACGGCAAAAACTGTCTGCATGAAGGGGGGTGGAATTTTTGTTTAATAACCCGGCAGATTATTTAAATCTGCCGGGTATATCAGCGCTCTCTTTACTCATAAGCGTCCTCAAATTATCATCTCTAAGACAACCAAAATGAGGAAACTATATATCGTTATGAGTGTACTTTACTACATCACCGGCAATAAAATACAGATTGATTATATAAATCTATGTGGCAGAATATATTACATTTATGTAATAGAAATTACGTCCTTAAACTGTGGATTGTTCACTATAGCGCAACTTCCACAAAATGGGGATGTAGGGCTACAAAGTACGTTTCAATTAAAACAGTAGATCGTATATAAAATGAATGGCATTCACCTTTTCAGGAATGTAACCAGCCCCGTTTCGGGGCGGCATATCCGTAGCCCCAGCCCCAGAGGTTCACAAGGTGAATCTCTGGGGTACAAGGAGGCCGATTTTTATAGAAGCACCGTAGTTAGCGGCATCATTAGAACTCTGAATTCAATCTCAGTCATAAAATCCAAAGGGACCGAAAATGACATCCGAAGGCGGGTTGGGTTGGAGGGCAGAACAAGAAGCGTTTCTGGTAACTAAAATAATGGATGTGGCACTACAGAGCGTTGTTTAAAGAGTTTTGAGATAGTGGATATACAGCAGCAGATTAACCGAAATCATTTTAAACAGGTACTATTCTTTTGCTTCAACCCGTCTCAAATTTTTCATCGGCATCTTACATGTAACCACAGTTCCAGATGCACCTTCATCAGAGTAATTGGAAATATTAAATGTACCTCCTAATAAATCCATTCGATGTTTCATGATTCGAAGACCTTTTCCCTTGTTGTTGTTTTTGTCTTTCAGGCTAATACCATCATCTTTAATCTGAAGAATAAAATGGTCGTCTTCTCTGTAGACGGATACAACAATCGTCTCTGCTTTCCCATGGATCGCGGCATTCTTACATGCTTCCTGTACAATGTGATAGAGATGGGTTGCCGCTTCTCGATTTTTTATTCTATCAAGAATCTGATTGTTTGCCTTTAGTTTGCAATTGGCACTATACAGCTTACTTGTCTGGGTCATTAGAAATCTGAAAGTACGTTCCACTCCTTCATTTTCAATGTCCACCGGAATAATCCAATGGGTCATGTCCCGAATACTATTTATACACATATCCAGCATTTTATTAAACTGCTTCACCTCTTCTGAAAGATCAATTTTGTGATCGGCAGTTTTTAGCCGGATATCATCAACCAGAATTTTAATGGTTGCAAGTAATTGCCCTAAATTATCATGCAAATACCCGCCTAACTCCCATCGATCATGAACGCTGTTGGTAATTATTTCCCTTTGAAGCTGCTCGCTTCGCTCTATCTCGTTTTGTAATCGGGTATTTGACTCTTCCAGCTTTTCACGATTTTTATGCTGTTCAATTGTTCGGCCAAGTATATTCGCAACCACCTGTATATAGTGAAGCTCTTGTTTGGTGAATTCTCGTTTTTCTTCGGTATAGGCAGCAAAAACCCCATACACACTATTCGACCCTCTAATGGAAATGTGGACACTGCTGCAGACTTCACTTTCTGCTAAAAAAGGAGAGACCCTGAACCTATTTTCTTTCTGATAATCCAGGACTGTTACGGGTTCTTTAGCATTGAGGCTATAACCAAGATCCCATGTCTCATCATTTTCCAACTCTGTATCCTGGCAGCCGCACCCTAAATCATTTGCAACTTTAAACGAATCATTCTGCTCGTCATACTCCATGATAGCTGCACATTTTAAATTCAAAATGGCACAGCTTTGCTGAAGAGCCCGATGCATCACGTTATCCAGGTCATCATGTTCCAGCACGTAAACGCCAAGGGTTGCCAGTGATTCCTGTAAACTTTTATCTCTGACGATATCCCTGGCTTCTTTCAGCTCTGTAAATTCCTCAAACGAGAGAACAGCCCCTTCCATGTTATCTTTGAAAGAACAATACGGACGTATCTTCATCATGAACCACCGCCCGTCTTTTGTGGTTACGGTTTTTTTAATTTTATTACCATTATGCTGGACCTTTTCGATATCAGAAAGGAGTGTGTCATAATCCAGTGAATGGGTAATATGCTGTAATGGTCTCTTTTTATCAGTATCAATAAGATTGAAAATACCTGTTGCTGCAGGGGTAAAACGCTGAATGCATAAGTCACGGTCCACGAAAATAATCCCTATTTCGGTGGCTTCTATAAGATTTTCCAGATCGCTGTGGGCATAGTGCAGCTCTTCAACCTTACTTTCAAGCTGGTCGTTTACGGTTTTTAATTCCTCGTTTACTGATTGCAGTTCTTCTTTACTGGTTTCCAGCTCTTCTGTAGTAGACTGTAATTCCTCATTCATCGACTGAAGCTCTTCGTTCGAAGCCTTTAGTTCCTCGATGGATGCCTCATACTCCTCCACCGATAACCGAAGTTGCTGCCGTGTATATTCCAGTTCGTTCTCGAGGGATAAAATAATTTCCGGAGCCTCATCAGTAGCTTCCGGTTTAGATATTTTTCCTTTTTTCCTATCGGTTTCAGGATCTTCAGCAATTTCTTTGAATACCACATGAATAAGGCCTGTGGGAAAATTCTTTTCAGTAAAAATCCGGGCAATCAATACCAGTTTATCGGTGCCCTCTTTAGTACTGATTCTTCTTTCAACAGATTTTGAATCACTGTTTTTTAATTGGTGTAAAATATTCCGCAGATCCTGCCGGATACCAGGTTTCACCATATCCAGGATATTTCGGCTCGGTTCACCGCCCGAATATTCAAGGAATTTTTTGATGCCATCCGTGGAGTGAATTACATCAAAATCTTTAGTAATGAGCACGCTTTCCGGTGCATAAAGCCCGGCCAGCAGGCTCCAGTGCACTTTTTCGATGTTATCTTTCTTTTTTGCAGTGGCTCTTTTATAGTTGGTGCCTACTTCCGTTTTATATAGCAGGGGCATTACGGGAAGAGAATTCCGGGATTGGATTTGGGCTTTCTTTTGATAGATTCGATAGTTTTTAGTGACAGGGTTGAATAATGCGTCCCCACTGATTCCGGTATCGGAAGTTCCCAAAAAAAGCCAGCCGTTCTCTCGCAGTGCGTAATGAAACAGATTAAATACTTCCGACTGCAGGTCCTGGTTCAGGTAAATCAAAAGATTCCGGCAGCTAATCAAATCCAGTTTCGAAAACGGTGGATTTCGAAGAACGTCATGAGTGGCAAAGAGTACCATTTGCCTTATCTCATCATTTATGATATACCCATCCTGGTTCTTTTTAAAAAAGCGGCGCAGCCTTTCAGGACTGATGTCATTTACAATGGATTTGGGATATCGGCCTGCCCGCCCTTCATAAAGTGCTTCCCTGTCTACATCGGTGGCAAAAATTTCAATCGTTGAATGATAGTCAAGCTCTGATGCGTGCTCATACAGAAGAATCGCCAGGGAATAGGCTTCTTCGCCGGTGGCACACCCCGGCACCCAAACCCGTATGGGGGTATTTTCATCTTTTCCTTCAAATAACGCAGGGATGGTTTCATTCGCGAGCGCTTTAAATGCCTCGGAATCTCGAAAAAATTGGGTGACACTGATCAACAGGTCTTTATATAGCTCGTCTATTTCATCGGGGTTTTTATCTATATAAGCCAGGTACTCTGCCAGATTTTTTGATCGGGTTACCCGTAAACGACGACCGATTCTTCTTAAGACTGATGGGCGGCGATAGTTACTAAAATCATGGTCATTTCTGCTTTGAATACGATCCAGAATTTTAGCGAGTGCATTATCTTCATCTTCAATTTCTGATAATATCGATTCCGTGAGACCCTGAAAGTATTGTTTCAGCTCATCTGCCATATCTTTAACAGGCAAAACTTTATCGACTGCGCCTGTTTTAATGGCGTTTAATGGCATGGAGGAATGCTGAGCTTCTTTGGGATCCTGAGCAATCGTAATACCACCATGTTCTTTTATGATTTTCATGCCGGTAATACCATCACTTCCTGAACCGGAAAAAAGTATACCTGCCGCATACATGTGTTTCATTTTTGCGAGGGTGCGAAACAGATGATCAATACTGGCTATACCATGCTCTTTCTTTGGATCAGACAATTCAAGCTGATTATCTTCTACCGATAACAACTTGCTGGGGGGAATCACATAGATTTGATTTCTCCGGAGGTTCGTCTTTTCATAAACCTGAGTGACCTTCAATTCTGTTTCTCTCTGAAGTATTTCACTAAGGTTGCTCTCTTTGTCAGGAGTGAGGTGCTGTACCACGATAAATGCCATGTCGGTTTCTGCAGGTAAAGATCTGAAAAATTCCTGAAGCGGTTTCAGTCCTCCTGCTGAAGCTCCAAGTCCTACGACAAGAAAATGTTCATCATTGTGATATTTATTCGTATTTGTTGACATATAAAATTGAAGAAACAATTTTAATTAGTTAATGTACAAGAAGTTACCAAATAAAGTGGGTGAAACAATAGTTATATCATATTTCATAATGTTATATGATGGCTATTTAAAATCTGGGATTTTGTCATAGTTCAAGACCATAGTGAAATCGAAACCGGGGCGTATGTAAGATAGATGAAGATTTTGATTTCAGGCGCCGGGCAAGGAGGTACCATGCAGTGATAGTCCCAGAATGTGACAAAGGCACGGTTTTGAAAAGTCTTCTATTATATATCTTTTCTTGAAATCATATGTATTATATAGGATATTAAACTATGTATATTAGGGTATATTTTCAGGTATAAAGATATTATTTGTGATATTTTTAGTCGAACCCAAACTGAATAAATTATAACTGACTTCTGACTAAAAAGGATGTCAGGAATAAAAGTAATAATAAATACAAATTGGATATCAATGCTATAAATAAAATATTAAAAATGAGAGTGAATAATGATCAAAATAGCTATAGCCGATGATCATCCCCTGATGCTGGAAGGGGTGAAAAATGTTTTAAGCAGGGAAATGGAGGCCCATGTCACTGGAGAAGCCAACAACTGTAATCAAGTTTTTGAAATGCTAAATGCGGAGCTTCCGGATATTCTCATTCTCGATTTTACAATGCCGGGTAAAAGCGGTCTTGACATGTTGAAGGACATTAAAAATTTATATCCAGAACTTCCAATTCTTATTCTGAGTATTCATCCGCCTGAACGTTTTGCCGTTCGCTGCATTAAATCCGGTGCGGATGGATATTTGTGTAAGTCTGTTATTTCTGATGAATTAAATAAGGCCGTTAGACAAATCATCAAAGAAAATCGAAAATATATAAGTCCGGAAGTAGGAGAGCTTCTTGCCTTAAAAGCTTGTAGCAAAGATGATTGTTTGCATGAATTACTTTCCGATCGCGAATTTGAAATACTCTGCATGATAGCAGGAGGTATGAGTGTACAGAAAATTGCTAAAAAACTTTCATTAAGTACGAATACAATTCATACGTATCGTTACCGGATCAAGGATAAACTTGAAGTATCTTCAAATGTGGATATGGCAAAATATGCGTTTCAGCATGGTTTAATAAACTAAATGGAGTGGGCTTTGTATTGCAGTCCGTCTGCACGATGTTTTTGCGGGCTGACGGATTGAGGGCTCCTTTTAATCGTAAGTGGTTTAATTCCCCGACCCTCTCTGGGTCGGAAAGGATGAAATTTCCCTTTGAGAGGCTGTGAGGAAATTGTTTTCCAAAGAAAATGCACTTAAATAAAGTAAGATTTCTGCCATTTTCTCAACTCCCAGACTTTCTGACCCACCCCCGTCCCCTCCCTATCGCGCCCTAACGGGACGTGATAGGGAGGGGAGCTTCAATACAAGCTTTCATACCTTAAAAAATAATGAATGCCTACAATTGAGAGGGTAAATTCTCACAGCCTCTCGAAGGGGGACACTTCAGAATAAACCCCATATTGACCAAAAAATTATGGATTCTAAGTTGATATCTCGTGGGCTCTGCCCCGAGGTTGTTCATTATGGGTGTTTCAGAGCCTTCTATTGAAATTATTGCAATAAATGATCTGTTAACAATTTACAGGAGTTACCAATAGAGGATTCTGGAATGTTCTCTCAGCTATACTTTTTGTAGCAATTATCTTACATGTTAATCATACATCACGCTATATAAATTGAATCATATCATAAATAAATTGCGAGTGGAAAGAAGAGATGAGTAAATATCAAAAAAATCAAATCGATAGTTAATCATGGACATTCACAATGAACTTTTAGAATCATTAGAGAACTGTGTTAAAGCGTGTAATTATTGTGCAGCATCCTGTCTTGATGAAGAAAATGTTCAGCCAATGACCGATTGCATAAAATTGGATCTTGATTGTGCAGATTCGTGCCATTTGGCTTTAAAGTTATTGGTGAGAAACATCACCCCTGCTGTTTCGATAATAGAATTTTGTAAAGAAATCTGTGCAGAATGCGCCGCAGAGTGTGAAAAACATGATCATGATCATTGTCAGCAGTGTGCCAAAGCATGCAGACGTTGTGAAGATCAATGTAACAAATACCTGGATCGTATAGCGAATGCTGACACAGTTTAATTGTATCTACACTACTTCAGAAATAAAAACTCAAATCAAGTAAAATCAGATAATATCATGGGAAAATTAAAAAACTTAGAAGATCTGTTTCATCATCATTTGAAAGATGTATACAGTGCAGAGAAACAGCTGATAAAGGCATTGCCTAAAATGATCAAAAATTCATCCAACAAGGACCTTAAAAAAGCATTTGAAGAGCACCTTGAGGAGACAAAAGAGCATAAAAAGCGTTTGGATGAAATTGGTAAAGAACTTGGGATAGAGATGACCGGTGAAACTTGTGAAGCAATGAAAGGGCTCATTAAAGAAGCTGAGGAATTCATCAAAGAAAATCCTGACCTGGATGTTAAAGATGCCGGTATTATTGCTGACGCGCAGCGTGTTGAGCATTATGAAATATCTGCTTACGGAACGCTTGTAACCTATGCTAAAGGTGTAGGCAATAAGGATGCAGCCAAGAAACTGCAAAAAACTCTTGATGAAGAATCAGCGGCAGATAAAAAACTGACTAAACTTGCCAAAAAAAGTATCAATCCGACTGCAAAAAGTGCCTGATTATGTCATTTGCATTAACCACAGATATAGTGCTTCAATCGATAGGGAAGCGGGTGAACGATTTCCGGCGAAAGACATTGGGCGAAGTTGTAGAAATTATCCGCAACCCTGAACATGATGCGATTGAATATATCGTCTTAAAAATCAATGATCTATTAGGGCAGGAAGTTCGATTTTTTGCTATCCCGGTTTCGTTATCCATCATAAAAATTTCGAAAAGGGGGGAAATTACTTTATTAGCGAATAAAGAAGATCTGCATCTGGCGTGTGCGACCACTCCCGGAAGGGGCCAACAGCCCAATCATCATTTGAACCCGTTGATATTTGAGCTTATTAACTATAGCAAACCGGAACAAACGAGCAGAGAAAACACAAATAAGCCGGGCATATTGAACGGTGGTAAGCAGAGCATAAAAAATGCACAACACAAAAAGTTCGAGGAAGAATCGCCCGAAAATTCCGGTAAAAATTAAAACGTGTTTAAGAACTTCTTTATCACGCTGATAATGTGGGGTACGATATTTTTGTGTCGAAACATCAGGGGATGATTCCCGGAAATCCAATTCAATTCAGAAAAGAAAAAAATTCATGTATCAATCAAATAATGATTCATATTGGGATCACAATAAGATCCAGACAAGTGAGAAGGAAACTGACAACGCTGAGAAAGAAATATTACGTCTTGGAGCTAACGATCAAAAGAAAATATTTTGGATTCAACAGAGACTAAACGTCTCAAGAGAGGAGGCGCTGAGAATTTATCATAATTCATTGCTCTGATTCGGTTCATTGACTTTCGCCATCAAACTTCCAACGCCGCGGCAGGGTAAGAGATATATAAAGCCATGGTCAAACCTATCTGGCCGGAGATCAAAAAAACCGCATCCCAAATAGGATGCAAATCAATATAAACACGATAGTCACCACATCGGCTAAACGGCGTATAATCTTGTGCAGCAGCTTTCGTTGTTTTTCCATTTCATTCGTTGCTTTGGTTAATAATTGTTCTTCAGCGTTTAAACCTGAGTTTGATTCTGAAATTGAGTTAAAAAGTGGCGGACACGGTCAAAAAAGGCGTCATACCGCACTTGTTACGGTATCTCCTATCCCTAATACAGGCAGGAGATACCGGATCAAAGTCCGGTATGACAGTACTGATGATAAATTCCTTGTTATACGCCCTTTTTGCCCCGTGTCCGCCACTTTTTAACATATAAGACATTTATAACCGAACTCAGGTTTTAAACAATTTGAAAACGCTCCATATATATTCGTTTCCATTTGATATTTAAATCATAGAGGGCAATGCCTGCGATATCCATCATGGGTTCGGGGCCACAAAGGTAATACATAAACTCATTCGGCATATCGGGCAAATATTTTTCAATGAGATCTTTACTTACCAGCCCGGACTCACCGTCCCATCCATCGGGAGGTTCTTCCAGCACATGTATTACATTCAAGTCAATACTCTTACTTAACTCTTCGAGTTCATTTTTGAATGTGACATCCTTCCACTCCTTATTTGCGTAAATCAGTATCGCTTTTCGCGGGTCGTTATCTTCCCGCATGGTTCGGAGCATGCTCATGGCTGGTGTGATTCCGATCCCACCCATTATTAAAAAAAGATGGCTGTCGTCTTTAGGTGTAAACGACCCGAATGGCCCTTCCAGCCATACCTTGGTACCGGGTTTTATATCTTTCCAGGTTGATGTGAAATCACCATCATCAGTAGCGGTAAATTTGATTTCTGGTTCGCGGGGACTTGAAGAAAAAGTAAATGGATGCTGCTGAAGAGAAAAAGGGGTCGGACCAATTGTGATCCAGGCAAACTGACCCGGCAGGTAGTCCATTTTCTCGTGGCCAACCGGTTTGATTGAAAGTGTCCAGCAGTTTCCAACCTCTTCTTTTACATCGGTAATGGTGTAGGGCCTGTTTTTGTTTTGCCAGGGCCTTACAAGACGTGTATGGATAGTAAGGTACATCGCCGGGACCATTACAGCGGCAATCGCTATCTTCTTCCAGAGAGGTTCCAGGTAATGCGATACCTGCATAGCATGAACAACCCCTATAAAAACGATGGCTATTGCTAAAACTCCGTGTATAAGTCTCCAGTGCTCATATTGAAGCTTAAATGTAATTCGCCAAATGCTTGTTACAGTGATCAACAGAATTGCAACGGTTACAAAACTAAGAGCCATTGCGCGCATAAAATTTACGGTTGGATCGAAATACGCGAGAAATTCTGGTTGTGCCAAGATTAGTATCACCGGATGAGCCATCACAAGAAAAAAGGCTGTAATGCCGATTTCCCGATGAAAATTTATGATATTATCCTTTCCAAACCTTGGCGCTATCCATTTAAAACGACCGGAATAGAGGAACTGCAGGGCAAACAACGAAAGTCCAACAAAACCGAGCGCCACCCCGAACTCAATCCAAAATGACCGGAATTCCGGTATTTCTCCTGCGACTGCAATTCCCATCGGAATAAGGCCGAGAAGAATATAGATGAATAGCCAAAAAAATCCGTTTTTGAGGGAATATCTCATGATTGTAATTTTTCTTGTGAGTCGTGCGAGGTAATCAAATCCTATTTTGTGAACTGGATAATTGAGGATTTTCCAATTCAAAAAAATCATATACCGATTGGACAAACTTTGAATCTAATGCTTGCTTCCAGTTATCTGTATCAAACCCCGGCGCATTTTTTAGCTCATTTTTACTGATATCAAGAGTAATGATCAACTCATCTTTCATGGTTTTTTCTTGCAGAGCAAATCCGAAAGCCGCCAGAGGAACTACATGGTACTTTTTACTTTCTCCAAAATTAAAACCAGAAGAGATAAGCGCTAACACAGTGCCATCTTTTTGAAAAATGATTAGATCTTTAATAGTTCCAATTTGTTTACCCTGATCATTTAGAATGTTGTGCCCGATGATAGTCGATGCTTTTAATTGATTTTTATTCAAGGTACGATATGATTTAGGAGTGTTTAAGAGTAATTATACTCTAAAGTATCATTATATATGACAATGTAAATCGTAAATTATACGGATATCTTGTAGTTCTTTCTGTTACATTTATATATAAGAGAAAAAATATATAAGAGAAAAGTTTAGCAGATCCAGTAAGGCTGTTGTAATATTAGAAGGCTTTGTAATGCCCATCTGCCGGCTGCCTGCGGTGCAAAGCTCTCAATCATTCGCCAATTACAAAACAATCAAAATTATGGATTACTCCTGGATCACTACTACATGGACGGCAATAATAATGGTCATTATATCTTCAATAGGAATATATATTGCTATCATTTTATTTACCCGGCTTTCAGGGCTCCGGTCATTTTCAAAAATGTCCAGTTTTGATTTTGCAATGACTGTTGCTGTGGGTTCACTCTTTGCTTCAACAATTTTAGCTAAAGATCCGCCTCTCATCCAATCAGTAATTGCATTGGGAGCATTATTTGGATTACAAATCATTGTTGCAAAACTACGGGGGATATCTCCGTTAATGTCTAAGATTGTAGATAATCAGCCTACGTTATTAATGAAGGGTTCTCAAATGTTAGAGGAAAATTTAAAATCCACAAAAGTCACCACCGATGATGTCAGAGCCAAGTTAAGGGAAGCAAATGTAACGGATTTAAACCAGGTAAAAGCTGTGATTTTAGAAACGACAGGAGACATATCGGTGCTCCATAGTACGGATACTTCACAAAAACTTGATGATTTTTTATTGACGGATGTAAAGGGATGGAATGTGTAATCAGTAGCTTTAAAATGATGCACATGATTTCGTTTCAACACTTGAAACGTGACGTTGTTTGAGGGAAGAACGTCATTTCAGAGAAATACACACATTCAAACGGAACAATACTTGGGCTATCCATGCCACGGATGCAGGTTTGAAACTTTGAGGAAGTGATTGATGAGAAACCCAAACGTCTAATCTATTTTTAGTATGAACTTTATTCTGATCATTCTGCTGAGTGCCTTTATCGCTACCACACTGATGACCATAGTCAGTTACTGCATGTCTTATATGTTTGGAAATCAATTTAAAGAACCGGTACTGCTAAATACATTATTGAGAAATTCGACCTGGATCAGTGAAGATTCTGTCAATAGTGCCGCTGGCTGGCTCATGCACTACGCGGTAGGAATTGGCTTTGTAGTGATTTACTATCTACTATGGAATTTTGGCGGGCTTTCACCAACATATTTTAATGGAGGTTTACTGGGTTTAATCAGTGGAGTTTTCGGGGTAAGCGTTTGGTGGATAATTTTTAAAATTCACCGAAACCCTCCATCTATAAATCGAAGTGGTTTTTTTCTTCATCTAATCATAGTACACATCATTTTTGGTGTAGGAGCAACTGCGGGGTATCTGCTATTAAGTTCTAACTGAAGTCCATATATCGATCCGGATCCTGACTGTTTTTTGCAGGGCAGTACAACAAATGAATTTTAGCACCGGCAATTTTGACTTTGGCAGGGATATGAGAAAGCTATTTCAATCTAAACCGATCCATATCTTCCTTTTTAAAGCGGATCTATTGGGTTGGGCCGCAATGGGCATTTTAATTACCTAACACCGTACCCAGCGGTTGGATTTTACCGGAGTGGTTAGAGATAATTTTGATAGTGGCAAAGATAGGAACAAACAAGATCATCCCTGCTACACCCCAAATAATTCCTCCCAATAATACCGCAACGATTACCGATAGTGCATTCAATTCTACTTCCTTGCCGATAAGGTATGGTTCCAAAACGTAGCTTTCTATCAGCTGAATGATAATTACACAAATTGTAAAGAATAGTATTTGATAAAAGTCATTAAAGAAAATAAGTGCAAACGTTATCGGTAAAATTCCACTTATTAACGGGCCTATATATGGAATGATGGTGACTAAAGCTGCAAAAAGAGTAAGAAGCAGGGCATATGGGAGCCCAAAGATTAAAAAGGTAATGTAGTACATAATGGCAAGTGAAAGCATAACCTGTAATCTGCCCCACAAATAATGAAAAACGACCTTACTGATTTTACTTAATGCATCTTTGGCATTTTCTTCTTCACTCCCCGGGGAATACATGCTAATTATGAAGGTCATTAACTTGCCGCGATATAACAGAAACAAGAATGTGTACACAAAGACCAATAGAAATTGAAATGTAACTTCAAGAATATTGCCAATAAATCCTGCAATTCTTGTTTCTATGACCTCCCATAAAGTATCTATTCCTGCAACATTATGTTGAGACTCACCAGTTGCATCGGCAACTTCCTTTTGAAGATATTCTATACCCGATCGTATCTCTTCTTCAATAGAAGGAAGCTCCTCTGCAAATTCATTTATCTGAAGGAAAAACAGGAAAAAAAAGATGCCTGAAATGATGAAAAGGGTAAACGTGCTGACCAATGATGACAGCACTCTGTTGAACTTATGCTTCTCCAGAAAATTTGAGAAGGGGACGATGAGCATGGCCAAAAATATCCCAAAAGCGAGAGGGATTAAAAATGAGGCTAAATAATACATAAACAGCAAAACGGCTGCTAAAAAAATAAGTAAGCGATTGGCTTTGTTTAAAAATCTCATGCCCTCTAAATTATTGAACTTTCTCTTGCTCAAGTTAATATAGGTTACAGGATTGGTTTTTTATAACCCGAGTTCAAGTATTATTACCCGGTAAAACGGAAGAAAAACTCTGCATAAGCCTGGCAGTAAAAAGGCATGCCTTCACTATCATTAGTCAAAAAATCAAAAGGCTTAGGGCATAAAACTATCAAAGTGACTGAGCGGTACCTGAAAAAATTTGATTCTGATGGTCTTGATTCAAAATGGATAGTTTGTTTAGTGGATGAAATATAGTTCAGGGAGCATGATGGGTGGAGTAGAGCAACTTTCAGATTTATGGATTTGATGTTTAGAGGGCATTTTTTTAAGAGTTTAGTAAAGAATATTTTCGTATTTGCTATTAATAATAAATCCATATTACTTAATACTTAATGTCTGCCAGCTACTCAATTTATCATTATCTGATTCCGGAATGTATGATCTGAGCGATACAATTTTACTTCAAAAAATTCGAATTGGGTGTGAAAAAGCGTTCAGAGAAGTGTACGATCGCTATCACGTGCAAATGTTCTATATTGCCAAAAAGTATATTAAGGATACAACTTTGGCCGAGGATGTAGTGCAGGATGTTTTTGTTAAACTTTGGGAAAAAAAGCACAAACTGGATCATGTTCAATCCCTTAAAGGATATCTTTTTACCATGGTCAGGAACCATGTTCTGAATATGATACGGGACAGGAAAAGTGACCTCATATCCATATCCGGTGTATCAGAAAAAAAGCTTCCAGCACACAACCTCACTGAAGAAAATCTACAGTATAGTGAATATGAAACTATCCTTAAGAGAGGTATAAGCGAACTATCCGACCGAAAAAGAGAAGTATTCGAACTGCGGACAAAAAGAGGGCTTACCAATGCGGAGGTAGCAGAATTATTACAAATTCACGTCCGAACTGTAAAAACACATTACTATAACAGTTCAAAATTTATTCGTACTTATCTTAAAAATCATGCGGGTATTCTGACTTTTCTGATAGTGTGTCTTCAGGCAATTTTCTTGAAAAGTTAGCAAGTAGTAACTCTCCTCTTTTTTTGTCAGGTTTAAAAAATGGTAATGACAACCTTAGCTATTTGAACCATAGTTTTCTAATCACCTATCTACAGATTCCCACTTCTTTAAAGGTGATATGTAGATGTTTCAATCTACAAATGAACGGTACTGTTTCATCCTGATAAGCATATCCTGCAAATTTTTCCTTGCAAAACAATAGATAAAAGATAGCCTGAGATTGGAGTGGAAGTGTTTTTAAAAAAAAACAATTTTTTCTCTAATACTTTTGCACTTCTATTGTGTCTCACTAATAGCAGCATGAAAGCATGGAATTGAAAAGTATTCAGATGAGCAAAAAATTAGCAGAAAAATTTCTTAACAATCAAACAACTCCGGCTGAAAACGAAGTCGTTCTGGAGTGGTTTGAAACCACAGAAGGACAAAAATTTCTACTTGAAAGTATTGAGCATGACAAGGGGTATATGGATAAAAAGGACCTCCGGTCAACAGTTTCTGATCTTGATTCAGAAAAACTTTACAGTTCTATTCAGGAGGAAATCAGGAGTAAGAAGAAAATATTTTCTCTCAAAAGCACTGACTGGCTGGGCTATTCAATGAAAGCAGCAGCAGCAGTTTTGGTGATTATTACTGCCACCTTATTCACTATAATTCTTGAAAGTAACAAAACAGATCAAGTCGCAGAGCGTGAGCCTGTAATTTTCCAAACAGAGCAAGATCAGCATAGGGAGATTACGCTGGGTGATGGATCTGTAGTTCGGCTTAATGAAAACTCTGAAATAGTAATTTCAGAAGATTTTTTGGACGAGAAACGTGAAATAACACTGACCGGTGAAGCCTACTTCGATATTGTTCATAAACCTGAGTCGCCATTCATTATTCAAGCTAACCAATCTTCTATTGAGGTATTGGGTACCTCTTTTAATGTAAGGTCCATTTCAGGTCAGGATAATGTACAAGTTGTGGTAGAAGAAGGTAAGGTTTCTTTCTCCGCAAAAGAGGAGGGGTATAATGAGCGACCGTCAGTAATATTATCAAAGGGTCAGTATGGTTATATGGATCTAAATGAGGGTTCCATTCAAGTAGATGAGGTAGCTATAGATAATTATTTCGCGTGGAAAAGCGGGCGGTTTGTCTTTGATGATTTAACACTTCAGCAGGTATGTACTCAATTGAACCGGCTTTATGAACTTGAGTGTGGATTTGAAGGTCAGGAGTCACGAAATCTTAGCCTTACAGCTAACTTCTCAAATGAATCTCTGGATAAAACATTATCCGTTATTGCTCTTACACTGAATCTTGAATATGAGAGAAATAATAATCAGGTAAAGTGGATTGACAAATGAACGATTTAGGAGCAATTACTTAGTAGTAAACTCAATAACCATAAATTTCAAAAATTATGTCGCATAAAACAAAGTTTCGGAAGCGGTTCCATGCTAATGTACTATTGCATGTGGGAATTCTCATACTTCTTACTGGTTTTGTGACAGTATTAAGTCAGAATACTAAAGATGATTCACAATTAGCTGATTTAATTACACTCAAACACGAGTCTGATGATAATCTGCTTTCAATTCAATTCTCAAATGTCACTATCCAGGATGGATTAGAAATTTTGGCTGATAAAATCAATGTAGGATTCTCCTATAACCCGGATGATTTGCCAAATAAGAGAGTGAGTTTTAGTATGGTAAATGTGCCCGGACTTGAAGTTATCTATAGACTTCTGGAAGGAACAAACCTTGAACCTGTTCTTCCTCCTACGAAAGATGTTATTATACTGAGGAAAAAAGAGGCTAAGATTGAGTTTGATGTAGTTCAAGAAACTATTACAGGCACAGTGGTTGATGCATCAACGGGGGAGGCGCTTCCGGGAGTGAATATTTTAATAGAGGGGACTGGGACTGGAACAACGACCAATGTTGAGGGAGAATTTGAACTGAGTGTTCCAGATATGGATGTGAATTTGGTTTTTTCTTACATCGGGTATGTCTCACAGGTTATATCTCTCGAAGATCGTACTCATATAGAGGTCGCGCTTAGAATGGATGTAATATCTGCTGATGAACTTGTAGTAGTTGGATATGGTGTTCAAAGACGTAGTGATTTAACCGGCTCGGTCGCATCTGTTTCATCAGAACGAATTGAAAATATGCCATATCAAAATATTAGTCAGGTATTGCAGGGTACAGTGCCGGGTGTAATGGTTCGTAATACATCTGCAGGATCGGATCCTGGATCTTCTATAATGGTTCGCGGAAGAAATTCAATTACTGCAGATAATTCTCCACTTATTGTTGTGGATGGGGTGCCATATGAAGGAAGTTTCAGGGATATCAATACAAATGATGTGGAATCTATCGAGGTACTAAGAGATGCCTCCGCAGCAGCAATTTATGGAGCACGCGGTTCAAATGGGGTTATATTAATTACAACAAAGGGAGGGACTGAAGGGGCAACAACTTTCTCATACAGAGGGAATTTTTCTGTTCAAAACTACGCAAACTTACCGGATCTGATGGATGGAGAGCAATTTTATCAATATAAAATGGAGCGTTTTCCTGGAGCTATGACTAACTCTGAACGTCAGATCTATGAAAGTGGTGATTGGGTAGACTGGCTTGATTTAGGAACCAGAACCGGCATAAGTAACGAGCATGATATAGCGGTATCTGGTGGTTCCGAAACAACTACATTTTATTTAAGTGGGAATATACTTGATGTAAAGGGCATTATTCTGAATGATAATTACTCCAGACTTTCTGGTAGAGTTAATTTAGATACACGAGTGACAGATTGGTTGTCGTTTGGCACGAGAACACAGATTTCTTATGGAGACCGCTCAGGTGAATCCCCTGAATTGTCGGGCGGCCGGGGGTTATTTCGACAAAATCCATTAACATCACCCATTGATGAAGATGGCAACTATACCGTATATCCATGGAGTGACGACACCTATTTTGGAAATCCATTGGCGAATACAACATTCGATAACATCAACAAGTACACTCAATTAGTTACTAATAATTTTGCACAGTTAAACTTTCCATTTTTAGATGGCTTAAGTTACAGATTAAATACTGGTGTACGGTTAAGAAATAGCGAATATGCTAACTATAAAGCACGAAATACAAGGGAAGGTTTGCAGAGTGGTGGTGAGGCAGAACTGAATGCCAATAGAAATTTTAACATAACATTAGAGAATATTGCAAACTATCTGCATGATATTGGTGATCACAGTATTGGAGTAACCGCTGTTTTTAGTTTTGAAGACAATCAATACAGGGCTGAGTCTACAGAAGCTATTGACTTTCCAAATGACATAATATCGTGGCATGCACTTGAGCAGGCTGGTTATAGCGTGCAAAATACTTCGGTAAGTGATAGCTACATGATTTCCCAAATGCTTCGATTAAATTATGTATATGACAGTAGATATATGATCACATTGACTGGGAGAAGAGATGGGTATTCAGGGTTTGGTGACGATAATAAATGGGGCCTTTTCCCGTCAATCGCTTTGGGGTGGAACTTACATAATGAAAGCTTTTTCCCAATGGCAGATCTGTTCAGCGAATTTAAACCAAGGGTTTCACTTGGTGTAAATGGCAATCATGCAGTGAGTCCATATCAATCTTTGTCCAGATTATCAGAACAAAATATGATGTATGGCTCAGCACCAGCACCAGGTTACTCACCTAGTTCTCTTGCGAACGAAAACCTGGGATGGGAAACGTCAAGAACTCTGAATATAGGATTAGATTTAGGTTTGTTTAATGACAGGATTACCAGTGATATAAATTACTATTACACAAATACATACGATCTCCTATTGCAACGTACCATTTCCTCAGTACATGGAATTACATCCATCCTTCAAAATATTGGTGAAACCAAAAATACCGGGCTTGAAATGGCTCTTACTTCACGAAATATCGTTTCCCCAAACTTTATGTGGACCACTTCGGGAAATCTTTCATTTAACAGAAATGAAATTGTGGATCTTTATGGAGATGGGAGAGATGATATAGCAAACTCATGGTTTATAGGCCATCCAATAAATGTAAATTTTGATTATGTAGTTGATGGTGTTTGGCAGCTGGATGAGGCCGATGAAGCTGCAGAATGGGGTAGTCAACCCGGTTTCGTAAAATTACGAGATGTAAATGGGGATGGTCAGTTAGGTCCGGATGATCGGCAAATTATCGGCCAGCAGGATCCTAAGTTCATGTGGGGTATTAACAATACATTTAATGTAAATAATTTTGAATTGAATGTATTTATTCATGGAGTCCATGGAGTTACAAGATATAATACGTGGCTGTCTGACGATACATGGGCTGATGTAAGAATCAATACAACGAATAAAAATTGGTGGACTCCGGATAATCCAACTAATGAATGGATTAAAAATGATTTAGTGGCTGATTATATGTCCGGTATTCAGGCAAGCTGGTACGAAGATGCAAGTTTCATACGGCTAAAAGATGTAACCCTATCATATAATGTACCGCAAAATACGCTGAATCAAATAGGATTCAACCGATTGCGCTTGTTTATAACGGGAACCAACCTATATACATTTACCAAGTGGAGTGGCCTCGATCCGGAACTTACCGGGTATGCCAGTTATCCTTTGGAGAGAGAATTTGTACTCGGTATCAGTCTTGGCCTGTAAAATTAATTCAAAAAATTAAGTTTAACTTTATGAAATATTCAACAAACTCCCCGACACTTTTATTAGTTGTTCTTATTTCAGTTTTGGCTGTTAGCTGCGACCTGTTTGATGCAAGCAACCTAGATGAAACTCCTCCACATTTAATGACCGGCGAAACCATGTATACCGACTATAGTGGATTTCAGGCTGGCTTAAACGGACTATATCATTTGGCACGTACAGAACGCTCAGTATCAACCTGGAGCCACATGATGACAGGTTCCATGTTTATGCTTGGAACAGATAATCAAGCAACAAATCAATTTAATCCTGGTTTTTATTTAATAGCTCAACATTGGGGTGATCATAACAATGCCTCCCACGAAGAAATAGAATTTGCATTCAGCTGGCTATATCAAATGGTAAATAGTGCAAATACAATTATACAATATGCTGAACGCGATGATATTGAAATTGACTGGAGTGGAGGCAGCTTCAGCGCTGATGAGAATAAAAATATTATACTTGCAGAGGCACATGCTCTAAGGGCATGGGCTTACCGGCATTTGACATTCGGGTGGGGCGATGTCCCTTTGGCGCTGGAACCCTCAAGCGGAGCTACCATCCGTACTGATTGGACCCGAACACCTGTGAATGAAGTTCGAGAACAAATAGTGGCTGATTTAGAATTCGCTGAACAGTATATACCTGTAGAACCAATAAATCCGGGGCGATTAACCAAAGGAGCCGTTCAGCATTACCTTGCAGAAATGGCACTTGTAAATGATGATCCGGAAACAGCATTGACATGGGCTGACGCTGTAATAAATAACTCTGCGTACCAACTAATCACTGAAAGGTATGGTGTAAGAGCTAATCAGCCAGGTGTGCCCTTTATGGATATGCACTATGATGGTAATACAAATCGAGATGAAGGTAATACTGAATCACTTTGGACTTTCCAATATGGATACGATATGACCGGAGCAGGTGAGGGAATTTCACGACGATATCATTTAACTAGGTATTGGAATATCTCAATTGATGGGGTAAACCCTTTTCAAATTACGCATGAAAGAGGCGGGCAAGGTTACGGAAGAGGATCCATAACGAAGTTTGCACTTGAGTTATATGAACAGCAGGACGATCGATTTTCAGAACATGCTATGAGAACATTTTTTGTTCTTAAAGATGCCGAAGCAAATGCTCCTTTTGCGGCAGATAGATTACCTCCAGGATATGCTTATGGTGATACCGTACGTCTTGATTGGAGTGAAGATATTTCTCCAACAAACAGGACAACTCCAAATTGGCCATATTCCAGAAAACCCGAAGGTGCAAATCCGGGGAATGTATTGAGTGTGAATAACCATAATGATGTCTACCTGCGATTAGCTGACACATATATGTTGAAAGCCGAAGCACAATATTTACTTGGGAATGAAGCAGGTGCAGCCGAAACGATAAATGTAATCAGAAGAAGATCGAATGCAAGTGAAATTACCGCATCTGATGTTGACATAGATTTCATTTTAGATGAACGGTCACGGGAACTATTTTTAGAAGAACACAGAAGATGGACCTTATTGAGAACAGGGAAACTGGTTGAAAGAACCAGGGCTTACAATAACAATGGCGGCCAATTTATCACAGAAAGAGATGAATTATTTCCAATTCCACAATCTGTTATAGACACAAATTTAGGTGAAGACTTTCCTCAAAATCCTGGATTTTAATACTACCCCTTATTTAATCCAATACATTATAAAGCAGGATTAAGATATTGACTTATTCCTGCTTTATTTACATTAAAACCAAATACACATGAGTAATAAGCAAACCAGACGCGAATTTTTTAAAGTCGGCGCCTTATCAACCCTGTTAGTTGGATCAGGAATTGCCTTCGCCGGTGGATGTGATGTCATTCGCCAAAGAGGGAAAACCAAAAATGTGATCTTTTTGGTCTCAGATGGAATGAGTGCCGGTACCTTGCAAATGGCTGATACCTACCTGCGCCGCGCCGAAGGCCGGCCCTCTGCATGGATCCGTCTGCTTGAAGAAAATGTGGTAAAACGCGGGTTGATGGATATGGCATCGGCCGACCGGATTGTAACGGATTCGGCTGCGGCCGCTGCCTCCTGGGGATGCGGCCACCGGGTAAATAACGGTGCGCTAAACATTGGTCCGGACGGCACCCATCATGATCCGATTCTGCCGATTTTTCGGGATGCAGGCAAAGCCACTGGCCTGGTTACAACCACCGAAATCACCCATGCAACTCCCGCGGGTTTTGCTGCCAACGTGGAGCATCGAAGCCAGGGCGAAGACATCGCTGTTCAATATTACGAGCGCGGGATAGACTTGCTGCTTGGCGGTGCCCACAATCATCTTTCCGGTGAAACACGTGATGATGGCCGCGACCTCTACACTGAATTCGAAAACGCCGGGTACAACATCTCCCGCAATAAAAGTGAACTGATGAACGGCAATTCCACCGAGGGTAAACAACTCGGAATTTTTGCAAACGGACACCTGCCCTATACCCTTGATCAGGTAAACACACCTGACCTGATTGAAAGTGTGCCAACTCTTGCTGAAATGACCGATGTTGCCATTCAGAATCTTTCAGGAAACTCCAATGGGTTTATACTGCAGGTGGAAGGCGGTCGGGTGGATCATGCGGCTCATGGAAACGATGTTGGTGGAATGTTGTTCGACCAGATTGCCTTCGACGACGCCATTGAGGTTGCAATGAACTTTGCGCAGGAACGCGACGATACCATGGTGATTATCACAACCGACCATGGCAACGCCAACCCTGGGTTTAGCAGTGCACCCGATTCGCAGTTTGATAATCTCCAGAAGTTTCGGCACTCCAACTCCTGGATAGGAAGGGAACTGAATGAAAACAGTACTGTTTCCGAAATTCGTGAGCGAATTGAGTATGCCACTGGTTATGAAGCACCGCGCGAGGTAGCCGAAGATTTCCTGGCCTCGATGAAAGGGGAGTTTCGGGCTACCTATGGCAGAATGAGCGGACAATCGGCAGTACTGGGACAGGTGATTGCCAATTACACCGATGTAAACTGGGTGGGCGGTTCCCATACGGCTGATTATGTGGAACTGGCTTCATTCGGCCCAGGCAGTGAAGCACTCAATGGGTTTGTGATCAATACCCAATTATTCGATGTAATTACCCAGGCGGCAGGTGTTCTGGAACCGGCTTGATATTATTAACCTGTTTTGAACGATGAAATTTTGCTTCCATCTGAGGAAGTGTTCGTATCCAAGGGAATAAAGTGCAGTTGGTAGTTATCCACATACCCACATTTACAATCCGTTTTAAAATGTTATGATCGGGCATTAAGTTGATTATCCAATATATATGCCATTATTAAACCAATATGGGTTACACACTTGGTGGGGCAACCACCAGTTTTTCTTTTTTCTTTTTTCTTCTTCACTCTAATTTCGGCCACAGCTTTTTACCTGTCAACACCTTTAATTTTTACTATTGTTGGCGGGTATGATGATTAAGCTCGAATTCTACTCAATTGAATTATCGTCTGGTTTACGTAAAAAAATTGATGTAACTGGTATACGGTGAACAGATAATGTCGGAAAACGTTTTTGATTCAGATGAAATTTACGTACCCATATAGGGTTTAAAATTAATGAATATACTTAGCATGAGTAGCAGGCAATTATTATCCAGTTCTCTCATCTTCCTAATAAGTAAAAAGAAAGTGCATCTGTTGCAGCGCCAAGTAGAAATCCTGCCATCCAGGTTTATATCTGGGTTTGCCTATCATGTCCATTGATTCTGTACGAGTCCGCTCAGTAAGCCATTTCCAGTCAAGCATCAGCGGATGTTCAACATACCAATCAGACCGATTTTCTACAACATCCTGCAAGCAGGACCGTGGGACCTTCCAGGCAAATGCTACATTCTTTACTTGCGGGGAAGTGAGGCTTAATTCCCGTTCATCTGGGTTAAAATGAATTACGAATTCATCAAGAACAATATCAGGGTCTTTATCATAAATGATAGTATGAAAATTTGATTCATCCCAAGCCATCCGGTTTAATCGTTTTGCCTGCTGATACCAAAAATTATTGACATTTTCCGTATGGCAAGGTTGCATATTTTCAAATAGTCATTCATCAAATCTTTCAGGGCTATTTCAAGTTTGCCTTCAATTTCCATAATGTCTCCTCTATGTTCAAGTTTTTATATGCGTTAATAAAACTATTAACTGCAACTGATCTGAATAGTTACAACCTATATTCAAAATTTCAGGTTCATTAAACCACCTGAAACTGGAGAGAATTCTGATTTCATCAGTCTTCAAATACCAGATCCAAAGAATTGCAGAAAATAAAGTAAGTCATTGAGATAAATTTTCTGGGTACCGAGCCAAATACTGTATAAATTTTTAAAATGGACTGAAACAAGTTCAAGTTATTGCCAAGTATCTCGGGCTAATAGACGATTCTGCCATATCACATTACTCTTCATATTACACTACAATAGTCAAGCTGAGCAAGAAACCATTGAATATTAAATCAAGTGAAAATTATACAGGAAAACAGGTGCATATTATTTTTTATAAAACTGAAAATTTTCACCTATACTGCTGATTAATGAAAAGGATGTTAGCGAGGTTAAAATGATGGATTCCACAATTTCATACAGGGAATTATCAATAATTTATAAGTGATCAATAAATTGAACTATGGCAAAAAAAGAAGGTCAATTTTTTACAAAGGAAAAAACAAAAGTGGAAACCCTTGAGCGGGGAATTCATCACTGGTTTTCACGGCCTGATATTACGGAAAGTGACGACCTGATCGTAGTTAAGGTGGATCTGGAACCGGGCGGCGGGCATCCGTTTCATATTCACCCTACAATGGATGAAGTAATTTATATTATTTCCGGACAAGCCGAACAGTGGCTGGAAAAAGATGTTAAGAACCTGGGTCCGGGTGAAGCGGTCTATATCCCAAAAAAAATGGTACATGCCACGTTTAACAGCGGGAAGGAAGCGCTTTCTTTTTTGGCGATCCTGTCACCTGCAGCAGATCTTGAGGGATCAATGGTATATGTTGATAAGGAGGAACCCTGGAAGAGTTTAAAGAAATCGGCTAATTAGTTTTGAATATCACAAGCTCTGAAGAAAATTTAAAAATCAGAAAGTCACATTACTTTTGAAAAAAACCATTCTTCTTATTGGCTCTTTTGATACGAAAGGAGAAGAATTTGTATTTGTTCGGGATTTGATCGAAACCCGCGGTGTAAGCACATTGTTGCTCGATACCAGTGTGCTGGATGAACCATTATTCACTCCGGACATCACAGCAGGGCAAGTTGCCCGGGCAGGCGGCAGCAGCCTTACGCAGCTGCGGAAAGAAGCTGATCGTGGCAAAGCTGTTGATGTGATGATGGCAGGGGTGCAAAATCTGGTGCCCGGGTTATACGAAGATGGACGTTTTGATGGAGTGTTAAGTCTTGGCGGAGGTACCGGTACTCATGTTGCTACAGCAGCGATGAGAACACTGCCGGCAGGTGTCCCGAAGCTGATGGTATCAACGCAAGCATCCTCTGATTTAAGCTCATTTGTAGGTGTGAAAGATATTACCATGATGTACTCTATTGTGGATATTGCCGGGCTGAACTTATTATCCCGGAGAATCCTGGGGAATGCCGCAGGTGCAATCTGTGGAATGGTGGAACAGCAAATACCGGCAGTTGAAGAAAAACCTATGATTGCCGCTACAATGTTTGGTGTAACCACTCCCTGTGTGACAAATGTTCGAAAAAAACTTGAAGAATCAGGTTTTGAGGTAGTGGTTTTTCATGCTACAGGCAGTGGGGGCCGGGCAATGGAGGCTCTTATCCGTGATGGATATTTTGTTGGAGTGGCTGATCTTACTACGACGGAATGGTGCGATGAAGTTGCGGGTGGAGTTTTATCAGCCGGCCCGGATCGCCTTGAAGCAGCTGCTGAAACCGGAATACCGCAGGTCGTTTCTTGTGGTGCGCTGGATATGGTTAATTTTCATGCCATGGATTCGGTACCAAAAAAATTCAAAAAAAGGAATTTGTACAAGCATAATCCAACCGTAACTTTGATGCGAACTTCTCCGGATGAATGTGCAAAAATCGGGAAAAGGATTGCTGAAAAACTAAACCAGGCAAAAGGACCGGTTGTATTAATGCTTCCTTTAAAGGGAATAAGCAGCCTTGATCAAAAAGGCAAACCGTTTTTTGATCCGGAAGCCAACAAATCACTATTCGATTCTCTTCGCAAACACATACATTCATCAGTACGCCTGCTCGAACTGGATCTGCACATCAACGACACTGCATTTGCAGAAAAAGCGGGTGACGTATTAACAGAAATGTTGAAAAATAACGATAGACAGAAATAACGACTGATAAAGCATCAGTACCAAAAATTTAAACCAATAATCCGAAAAACAGAATTATGCCATTTATACCATACAAAGAATGTCTACAGCGACTGAATGAGCAAGTTAAACAAAACAAGCCGATTATAGGAGCAGGAGCCGGGACAGGAATTTCTGCAAAGTTTGCTGAAAAAGGGGGAGTGGATATCATCATTATTTATAACTCCGGACGATATCGAATGGCTGGAAGGGGAAGTGCGGCCGGAATTCTGGCCTACGGGGATGCGAATGAAATTGTGGTGGATATGGCCCGGGAAGTACTACCGGTGGTAAAGGATACACCCGTCCTTGCCGGAGTTTGCGGAACTGACCCTTTCAGGCTGATGCCTGTTTTTTTGAAGCAACTGAAGAAGATGGGATTTGATGGAGTACAAAATTTTCCAACGGTTGGTGTCATTGATGGAAATTTCCGTCAGATTTTGGAAGAGACGGGAATGAGTTTTGATTTAGAAGTGGAAATGATCCGCCAGGCCCATGAGCTTGAAATGCTGACGTGTCCGTACGCCTTTGACGTTGAACAGGCTGAAAAAATGACCCATGCCGGAGCGGATGTCCTGGTCACCCATATGAATACCACGGTAAAGGGATCCATTGGGGTGAGTGAAGGCGTAGCCCCCACGCTCGAGGAAGCAGCCGAACGAATCCAGGCGATGCACGATGCGGCCAAAGCGATCCGGGATGATATTATCGTTCTGTGTCACGGAGGCCCGATTGCCGAACCCGAGGATGCTCAGTACATCTTTGAGCATACGGAAGGTGTTGCAGGCTTTTTCGGTGCTTCAAGCGTGGAACGGCTGGCCACCGAACGTGCTATCGAGGCACAGGCAAGGTCATTTAAAGATTTAACTATAAATTTATAACCCTGCATCAGTTCCCTGATCCATTGGGATAAATGATAGTCACAAACAGCACATCTATGAAATCACCGTCACCATATACAAGTCTGGCTTGCATGCTTCTGCTTCTTTCAGGAGTAATCATTACATCATGTGATTCATCCGCTCAGGAGGCGGATACTCATGAGAGAGAGCAGCGTCTTCAAATCCTTTTTCTGGGAGATGATGGCGGGCACGAACCCAGTGTACGGTTGCGCGACATTGCCAGGCCTATGCTTGACCGCGGTATTGAGTTGTTTTATACCAGTGATTTGAATGATATCAACCTGGAAAACCTGCGAAAGTATGATGCGGTTTTGCATTATGCGAACTACCATGAGCCAGACTACCCGCAAACGGATCCGAAAATCATCGAAAGTTTAATTTCCTATGTGGAAGAAGGGGGCGGTTATGTTCCCGTTCATTCCGCTTCCGGAAATTTTCGGGATTCCGATGAATTCATTTCCTTACTGGGAGGTGCATTTGAAAGCCACGAATCCGGCACATTTCGCACGCGTATTGCCGAACCTGATCACGAAATCATGCAGGGTTTTGAGGGATTTGAAAGCTGGGATGAAACGTATGTTCATCAGCAGCATAATGAAGAAAACCGTACGGTTCTGAGTTACAGGGATGATGAACCCTGGACGTGGATCCGCACGCAGGGTGATGGCAGGGTATTTTATACGGTCTGGGGACACGATGAGAGAACCTGGCAGAATGAAGGATTTCATGATCTTCTCGAACGCGGGATTCGCTGGGCAGCCGGTGAAGATGTACAGAATGCCCTGGAAAATCGAACGATTAGTAACCCATTTACCTATGATGTGCTGGATGTGCCATTCCCTCCCCCGCATGAAGAACGGCTGCGATATGAAGAAGAAGTCGGAACCATGGATCGCGGGGCAAACAATCCACGGTACTATCAAAAACAAAAACCTTTGGACCCGGTGGCGGCTATGGATCGCATGATTTTACAACCGGGATACCGTGTGGAACTATTTGCTTCCGAACCGGATATAGTGAACCCTATTTTTATGAATTGGGATGAACAAGGACGCTTGTGGGTCATCGAATCCATTGAATATCCCTATCCGCGGGATTTTTGGCCGGATGGAGGAGGCAAAGACCGGATCCTGATTCTGGAAGATACCAACGGAGATGGCAAAGCAGATGAATTTACGGTTTTTGCAGACAGCCTGAATATTCCGACCAGCCTTGCATTTTCTGATGGCGGAGTCATTGTCCATCAGGCACCGCAAACCCTGTTTTTAAAAGATACAACCGGGGATGGTAAAGCCGATGTGAGGGAAGTTCTTTTCGAAGGATGGGAGCAGTGGGATACTCATGCAGGACCGAATAACCTGTATTATGGGTTAGATAATCAATTCTGGGGAGTGCTTGGTTACGCCGGTATGGATGGGGTGATTGGCGGTGAGCACCATGAGTTCCGAATGGGGGTGTACCGGTTTTTAAAAGACGGCACCCGGCTGGAGTTTTTACAGCGGACCAACAATAATACTTGGGGTCTGGGCTTCAATGAGCAGGGTGATGCGTTTATTTCCACGGCGAACGGCAACCCGAGTACCCTGTTTACCATTCCCCAGCGTTTTTACAGAGACCTGGACGGATTAGACGATTCAGTTACGGATCGGCTGGCCAGTACGGTTCGCGTAATCACTTTAACGAATCTCTTCCGTCAGGTGGACTGGGTAGGTGCTTTCACTTCTGCTGCCGGCCATGGGGTTTATACAGCCAGAACATGGCCCGGGGAATACTGGAACCGGAAAGCTTTTGTAACCGAACCTACAGTTCAGCTTGTTGCTGAAATGGACTTAATTGACAATGGATCAAGTTATCATGCTGAATACAATCGAAACCTGATCGCCAGTGATGATGAATGGTTCAGTCCAATCCAGGCTGAAGTTGGGCCGGATGGCCATATTTGGGTCACGGACTGGTATAACTATATTATTCAGCATAATGCCGAGAGTGATCGTCAGGAACCAACACCAGGCAACGCATATGCGAATCCACTTCGTGATCGTCAGCATGGACGGATCTACCGAATCGTTTATGAAGAGAATGATCATACAAATTCAATAAACCTGGCTGGAGCAAGTCCCGGCGAACTGATTGAAACACTTTCTCATGATAACCTGGGATGGAGAAAACATGCCCAGCGCCTGCTTGTTGAACGTGGGCAGACTGACATTGTGCCGGATTTAATTGATCTGATTAAAGATCAATCCATTGATGATGCTGATCTCAATCCCGCAGTGATTCATGCGATGTGGACACTTCATGGTCTGGGGCAGCTTGCAGGCAGTAACGAGGAAGCAATTGACGCGGTTGTTGGTGCACTATCACATCCATCAGCCGGGGTTCGACAAAATGCTGTTCAGGTTCTTCCACTGTCACCTGCATCGGCGGATGCGATTCTTGATGGGGGACTTCTGAGAGATAATAGTCTGCAGGTTCGATTGAAAACCTTGAATAGCCTTTCCGACATGCCTCCATCAGAGAGAGTTGGAGAGGAGATATTTCGGGTATTTCAGGACTCCGAAAACATAGAGGATCGATGGATTCGGGAGGCTGCAGCGATATCAGCACGGATACATGGTGGGGGATTTATTGCGGCTGCCAGCCAATCCGGTTACTCGGCAGATGACTATCAGGTTGATGAGGAGGATCCGGTCGGCAGCTTTGAAAGTATCATTGCGTTTATAGCAGACGAAGCCCCGGCAGCTGATAGGGATAGAAGATCTGAAGAACCATCGGTTGAAGTGGATATTGAATTGGAATTGGGAGTTACACCTAATGTGCTGGAGTTTGACAAAGATGAACTCCGGGTACAAGCTGGCCAGACGGTTCGGGTGGTGTTTACCAATACGGATAACATGGAACATAATCTACTGTTTATTCTTCCAGGCACGCTGGCTGATGTGGGGGAACTGGCCGATCAAATGATGGCATCCCCGGAGGGCCGAAGCCGCGCATATGTACCTGAAACACCTGATGTTATTGCCTATACTCCGATACTGGATCCTGGTGAACGTTATGAACTGGTATTTACCGTACCTGACGAGCCCGGAGAATATCCATTTGTTTGTACGATTCCCGGCCACTGGAGGATTATGAATGGGATATTAGTTGTTGAATAAAGATAGGTGAGCATTCTTTGCTAATTACTGCAATCATATCAACAAAAAAACTTCACAAACCTTATTATGAAATTGAGAAATTTATTTTTTAGCCTGATTCCTTTACTGATGATGAGCATCATGGCATCATGTTCCAGTAATGATAATCCGCCAGCAGATACTAATAACGAATGGATTTCCATTTGGGATGGAGAAACATTAAATAACTGGAGAGCCAGTGAAAACCCCGATTCTTTTGAAGTTGTTGATGGAAAGATTGTAGTGGATGGTCCAAGAGGCCATCTCTTTTACGAAGGTCCGGTAGCTGATGCTGATTTCGTGAATTTTGAATTTCGTGCTGATGTCTATACCTATCCTGAAGCAAATTCAGGAGTATTTTTTCATACTCAATATCAGGAAGAAGGATGGCCCCAGTACGGTTATGAAGCCCAGGTCAATGCAACACACAGCGATCCGCGTAAAACCGGTAGTTTATACGCTGTGAATGATGTTATGGATGATGCTCCACACGAGGATCACGAATGGTTTCACTACTATATTAAAGTAGACGGTAAAGATATTACATTTAAAGTTGATGGTGAAACAGTAATGGAATATACTGAGCCTGAAGACCGTGAGGGCACTATAAAACTAAGTAGCGGAACGATTGCATTACAGGCACATGATCCTGACAGCCGGATATATTTCCGAAATATTGAAGTGCGAATATTAGATTAAATCACTCCTGATAATAAGGAATATGACTTTTTTTCAGCCGTATGCTGCACCGAAAAACACAATTATAATAGAAAACACCTCCAAATGGCTTTTGAAATTTTAAAGAAAGGTAAAAGTTACGATGTAGTAATTGTAGGATCTGGTGCAGGTGGCGGAATGGCATCAAATATTTTATCTGAAGCAGGTTTGTCTGTAGCCGTAATGGAAGCGGGAGGAGACTACGACCCGGCAAAAGAAGAGTATCGCACACAGTTTCGATGGCCTTATGAATCACCCCGCAGAGGAGCGGGAACGGTACGCCCTTTTGGTGATTTTGATGCAGCGTGGGGTGGATGGGAAATTGAGGGTGAGCCATATACAAAAACAGCCGGAACAGAGTTCGACTGGTTCAGATCCCGAATGCTTGGCGGCCGCACAAATCACTGGGGAAGAATTTCATTAAGGTTTGGCCCAAAAGATTTCAAAAGAAAAGATCTGGATGGCTTAGGAGAGAACTGGCCGATTGGCTATGAAGATCTGAAACCCTATTATGACAGAGTGGATAAAAAAATCGGGGTATACGGCACCAATGAAGGACTTGAGGATGATCCCGATGGATTTTTTCTTCCCCCGCCAAAACCCCGTTTACACGAGCTATACATTAAAAACGGGGCTGCTAAAGTAGATATTCCTGTTATTCCGATGAGAAAATCCGTTCTCACCAGGCCTGTCAATAATGAAAGAGGTGTGTGCTTTTATTGCAATCAGTGTAATCGCGGGTGCAGCGTATACGCTGATTTCTCATCAGGTACGTGTCTTGTTCAACCCGCCATGCAGCATGGAAGTGTGGATCTGTTTACGAATGCTATGGTGCGGGAGGTGACAACCGATTCCAGTGGAAATGCAACTGGTGTTTCGTACATAAATAAAGTCGATCAGAAAGAATATAAGATCAATGCAAAAGTGGTTGTTCTCGGAGCGTCAGCTTGTGAATCTGCCCGAATTTTATTGAACTCAAAATCCTCCTCCCATCCTGATGGACTGGCAAACGGCAGCGGCATGGTTGGGCGATATTTGCATGATTCAACCGGAGCAAGCAGATCCGCCATCATACCCGAACTGATGGGCCGTGAAAGATATAACGAAGATGGTACAGGAGGAGCTCATGTATATGCACCCTGGTGGCTGGATAATCAACAACAGGAATTTCCACGGGGATATCACCTGGAATTTGGCGGCGGTATGAGCATGCCATCCTATGGTTTTGGATTCGGAATGGAATCGATTCGTCAGTATGTAGTTGACCAGATGGGGAATCCATCCCGAAACGGGGGGTATGGAACCGGGCTCAAAAAAGATATTCGCAGCATATATGGGGCTACCGTCGGGATTGCCGGTCGCGGGGAAAGCGTGCCTCAATACGACAATTATTGTGAAATTGACCCGGGTACAGTCGATGAATTTGGAATACCCGTTTTACGCTTTAACTATAACTGGACTGAGCACGAAGTGAAGCAGGCCCGCCATATGCAGGAGACATTCGAAGAAGTCCTGACCTCAATGGGAGGGATAGTCCTTGGGAACAAACCCGGTGAAGAGTCTCAATATGGACTGGAAGCACCGGGACGTATTATTCATGAAGTGGGAACAACCCGGATGGGTGATGATCCGGACACATCCGTTCTGAATAAATATGGCCAGGCACATGAGTGCGATAATCTTTTTGTGGTAGATGCGGGTTCCTTTGTATCTCAGGCTGATAAAAACCCCACATGGACTATACTTGCACTTTCATGGCGAACCTCTGATTATATTGTAGATCAGCTTCACAAACGTAATATTGGATAGATCACCGGGGCCTGCCAGAGTACCCCGGGTATTATGGGATTCCAGGTAGAGTCACTGTTCGGGTTGAAGAATTCCTGTTTTTCATAACTAACGGGACCTGATGGACACTATCAGGTTGTTTAATTGTAAGAACGTATATATACAAAAAACTGTAACAGAATGGATAGAAGAGAACATTTAAAACTGCTTTTTGCAGGCTCGATCGGAACAGGATTGTTATTGTCCTCCTGTACAGAAGAAGATCTTGAAATCAGCCGTCAGATTATCACCGAGAATTCTGAAACGTATGGGCGGACGGATGAAGAACTTTTAAGGGATCAGCAGCTTCATTCTGATACCTTTTTTACGGAACACGAACGGGAGATGGTAGAGGTATTAGCAGATTTGATTATCCCATCGGATGAAAGATCGGGTAGCGCTACAGAAGCAGGTGTTCCCGATTTTATCGAATTTATGATGAAGGATATACCTTCCATGCAGACACCGACACGCGGAGGGCTGATGTGGCTCGATAATCAGTGCCGCCAAAGATTCGGAGAAACTTTCGCAAACTGCTCAGAGTCAGATCAGAAAGAAATACTTGATGAAATAGCCTATCCGGATGAAGCGCGGGACGATATGCAGTTTGGTGTGCGGTTTTTCAATCGAATGAGAAACTTAACAGCAACAGGATTTTTTACTTCAAAGATGGGAATTGAGGATTTGGGTTACCAGGGTAACCGGACAAATCTATGGGATGGAGTTCCTCAGCATGTATTAGACAAACATGGATTATCATACGACCAAAAAACACTGGATGAATCGCTGCAGGAAGATGAAAGGAATAAAATTGCAGAGTGGGACGAGAATGGTAATCTGATTAGATAATAATTTGTCTTAAACCTGGGTTCGGTTTAAAAAAACATCAAAAACAGTCCGGCAAGGGTGTTATTTAAGTTAATTCGTCAATAATTATGTCAAGCCACGCCACGGGGTGGTCCGATTAGAACTGGAGTTTTTTTGCGACCGAGGCAGCCTTAAAACCTGAGTTCGATTCTTAAATAATGACATCAAAAGTCCCCCTTAGAAAAGGGGGATTGAGGGGGATGTTCACCAAATCTGTAGAAAAACCGATGAACACTCCTCTAAATCTCCCCTTTTTAGGGGAGACTGGATACCGAATAAATGAAATATATTATTAATCGAACTCAGCCTTAAACGTTGTAATGATGGTGTACAACTTCATTAGCCTGTTCCGGCAAGTAATCCTTTAGTCAAAAATAAACCACCAGCTAAAAACCCTGCGCTACCAGATCTTCAACTTTGGCGGGTATCTGATCAAAAACGGAAACCAGGGGGATACTGAACCTATCGCTGGCTATGAAGCGACGCGAATGGTTTACCGGACTGTGGATGAACACCAGCAAATTCACCGTACCCCTGAGAATCTAAATCTCTAATCACAATTTTAGGTTAAATTTAATCTACACCTTTACTGCGGATGCTCTTACGATCCGTGCACCCCAAATCCCGATATCATCTAAAATTACATAGATCGATGGCAGTACAATCAGGGTAATAACGGTTGAGAAAGTGAGTCCACCTACAATTGCCCGTGCCATCGGAAAATAGGGAGGGCCTCCATCACCACCAATCATTGTGGTGCCAAAGCAGAGCGGTAGTAAGCCAAGAACAGTTGTGCCGGCCGTCATCAAAATGGGACGCATTCTGTCTCGCCCACCCTGAATAACCGCCTCTCTTCGCGATAATCCTTCAGCCCGAAGATTATTGATATGATCAACCAGCACAATCCCATTATTCACCACAATTCCCATCAATATTAGTATACCAATGAACGCCATCAGGTCAAACGTGGTGCCGGTAATGAAAAAGAACCAAAAGATTCCAATCACACCAAAAAAGATACATGAGAGTACACTTGACGGGTAAAGGAGCGATTCAAAGAGTGAAGCCATAATCAGGTAGATCAGAAAGAAAGCAATACCGATATTAAACAGCATGGTGTTCATAGCATCCATATCATTGCCGAAACTACGACCATAACTCCATGAATATCCGGTAGGATAGATGATTTGATTCATCACCGCAGAAATCTCTCTACGAGCTTCTTCTGATGTAATGCCATCAAGATTAATGGCGATACCTAAAGACATTTTCCTGTTCTCGCGAAAAATTCGTCCGGGGCCCTGCTTCTGTTCCATACTTGCAACAGACGAAAGATTTGTGGTCTGATTTTCACCAAAACTGATGGGTAAATTTCGAAGATCATCCATTGTTTGACGGTCCACATCTCGAAATGCCAGCACGACATCAATTTCACTCTCTTCGCCACGGATTCGCTGAATAGTCTGACCCCGCATAGCACCGGATACCACATTCGCAATATCTGAAGAGGAGAGTCCAAGATTACGGGCACGGTTATGGTCGATAGTAAGCCGTATCTCTTCCTTTCCTGATTCCGCTTCCGACCGTACATCTGCAAATCCTTCAACCGTGCTTAGACGCCATGCGACCTGTTCGGCCAGATCTTCAAGCTCTTGCATCGATTCTCCCTGAACAAATACGCGTACCTGTTCACTACTATTCCTGCTGATAAACTCAAACGCAGGCCTGCCAATAGCCATTTGGGGAAGATTTTCAGCAATTTCTTCTTTAATCTTTGTGACTGATTTTTTGGCTTTATCATCATCCGTCAGATTAATTGTGGAAATTGCGTAATCCGGGGTGTAGTAGGAGTAGACCGATTCGATCTCAAATGACTCCTGGTTGTCATATAAATATTGTTCAACCCGATCTACAGACTCTTTAACTGTATCAAGTGTATAGGATGCATTCAGGTTATACTGCAGGTTTAACCGTCGGTCTTCTACCCGTGGAAACATATCCACACTCATAAAGGAGAGGGGAATTGCGCCACTTAGAAAAAGCAGTGCGATAAATAGCACTGAGATTTTTCTTCTCTCAAGAAACCACCGTAAAAATCCGGCATATTTATCTGCCATTTTATCGATAAGTGTACTTTTAGGTGATTCTTTGGGCGGTTTTATTTTTGAGGCAAGAAGCGGAATAACCGTCAATGAAATGATCAATGAGGCAAGCAGGGCGATAATAATGGCCATCCCTATATAGTACATATGTTGCGAAATGAAGCTCTCATTTACCACATTTGGAAGAAAAACAATAATGGATGTAAGTGTACCCGCAGTAACTGCAATTGAAACTTCCCGCGCACCTAACAAGGACGCTTTTTGGGGGCTAAATCCCTTGCGCTGAAAACGATGAATATTTTCGGTGACTACCACAGCGTTGTCAACCAGCATACCAATAGCCAGCATTAAGCCCATCATAGAGAGAATGTTCAGTGTGATATCCAGGAAAAAGAAAAACCCGAGGGTCACGATGATGGAAAAGGGAACGGCAGTCGCTATAATCATGGTAGTTCCGAAATGCCGCAGGAATATGAAGAGCACAAAAATTGAGAAAACGGCACCAATCATACCCGCATTAAACAGCTCCCGGAGCGAACTTAAAATACCGTTTGCCTGATTGAACATTTCGTAGATCTGTATGCCCTCCATTTCGGGCAATTTGTTGATCTCTTCAATTTCAGCCATAACCAGGTTTACCACTTCCACTACATTTGCTGTAGACTCCTTTGTGATATCAAGTCCAACGGCGTATTTCTGGTCAAGATGACGTGCGTAATCTCTTCTGGGCGTCTTATAGTGTACCTCAGCAATATCTTTCACCCGAATATTATTATCAGAAATAATCAGGTTTTCGATATCCTCATAGCTATGAATATCTGCGAGTGGGCGAACCATATATCGCATTCCCGCATCTGATATTTTCCCGGCTGACATAGAGAAGTTTGCCTGCCGAAGAGTTGTACTCAGCTCGTTCAGGTTAATGTTATAGGCGCTGATGCGAGCCGGATCAAGCTCAATTCGAATCTCCTTTTTTTCCACTCCATACATATCCACCTGACCCACACCGGGAATGCGTTCAATTCGCTGCTGCAAATTACGATTAAGTAACTCATACGAATTTGAAAGGTCGCGATTACTGGAGATGCGAAGATTAAGGGTAGGGGCATCGCCATCCTGGAATTTAAAGATCTGATAGTATTCAAAATCATCGGGAAGTTGATTGCGGATACTTTCAATCTTCTCTTTGATTTCAATTGCTTTGATGTCGATATCGGTTCCCTGTTTGAACAGAACGACTACTCCGGCATTGTTTTCGCCGGAATTGGAATTGATCTGTTCCACACCGCTCAAAGTTGCCAATACCTCTTCGACAGGGCGCGCAATATTTTCATTGACCTCCAACGGAGTTGCATTTGGATAAGGAAGCTGAACAAACGCACCGGGAAATGTGATGTTGGGCATAAATTCCAGCGGTACCATGCGCGTTGCAATCAACCCAACCACGATTAAACTTATGAAAACCATCAAAGTTGTTACCGGACGGCGAAGAGAAAATTCGGTTATATGCATGATTTACCTCTCACAACCGGTTTAAATGCATTATTCTCAAAACTCATGACAACTCCTCCTCAACAGCATACCGTTTCCGGTCCATCACGGCATACATTACAGGGATCACAACCAGTGTTAAAAGGGTAGAGACCAGCAGTCCCCCGATTACGGTGATACCCATGGGAGCCCGTAGTTCGGCACCATCACCAAAACCAATGGCAAGCGGAAGGAGTGCAAGAATGGTGGTGAGGGTTGTCATCAAAATTGGGCGCAGGCGTGATTTGCCACCTTCGCGAATGGCGTCCATCTTTTCCATTCCTTTATGCCTCATTTGATTGATCAGGTCAATCAAAACAATTGCATTATTAACTACAATACCGGCGAGTAAAATCAAACCAATAAAGACAACCACACTTATGGTTGTGCCGGTTAGATAGAGGGCAAGTATTGCCCCCACAAGTGCCAGCGGAATGGTGAAAAGAATAATAAACGGATGGAGCAGCGATTCGAACTGGGTTGCCATCACCAGGTAAACTAAGAAAACTGCAAGGGCCAATGCGAAGAGGAGAGAGCGGAATGAATCTGACATCTCCTGGTTTTGACCGGCGATGCTTGCAAAAATTCCCGGTGGAAGAGTGGTTTCGTATAGAACCTGTTGAATCTCTTCGGCGGCTTCTCCCAAATCGCCAAAGTTCAGGTTTGCAGATACAATGGCCACGCGTTGTTGTGCCACACGACGGATCTCTCCGGGGCCGTCCACAACCTGTACAGTGGCAATCGCATTTAACGGAATTGTCCGTTCACTGCCGGGATTGACAACAATTCGCTGAATTTCTTCAATAGATGCACGGTCTGCTTCCTGTGCCCGGACAAGAACATCGATCTTACGATCTCTCCAGGAATATCGTGTTGCAACATCTCCACGAACATTGCTGACGACACTGTTAGCCACATCATGAACCTGAAGGCCGTATGATGCAGCCCGATCGCGATCGAACAGGATTTGTACTTCCGGACTTCCAACTTCCATTGTACTCTTCACATCTGCAAAACGGGGATTATCGCTCAATTCAGCGGCAATATTATCGCCTGCCTTTTTTAGATTATCCAGATCAAACCCACTGATTTCTATTTCAACAGGGGTTTTGAAGGTGAACAGTTCAGGCCGGCCAAACTTATACTGCAATCCCGGAATCTGCTGCAGGGAGGCACGCATGGTTTCGATAACCTGCTGCTCATTTGCCCGGGAACTCCCGGAAGCAAGTGAAACACTTAATTCTCCCCGATTTTCACCCCCGGCATCCGGGTTAGCGTTCATTCTGTTTCCTGTACCGGCTACGGCAAACGTTGTGCGAACTCCATCAACATTCTTCGTTGTATTTTGCACCGACCGCAAAGCAGTATCCGTTTTTTCGATAGGAGTTCCGGGAGGAAGTTCGAACTGGACATTAAATTCGCCCTGAGATAACTCCGGGATAAGCACAACTCCAATCCTTGGAACAAGTGCAAGCGAGCCGGCAAAGATTAAAATAGCTGAAATTAAAACCGTTGCCTTATGCTTCAGAGACCAGCTTAACAGAGACTCATACACATTTTCTACGGCTCCATAAAACGCATTGAAGAGATAGACAAAAGGGGAAATGAGTACTTTTATTAATTTTGAGATCCACCTAATGATAAAGCGAAAACCTTTTGCGATTAATGTTGGGATGGTATGAAAAAGGAAAAGGCGAATGGAACGTAAACCACGACCAAATTTCGTTTTGGGTTCTGTTAATTCTAATGGCGGGAGCTCTTTTTTAGACCCGCCCAGGGACGACATCATTGGAATTAGTGTCAGCGCCACAACCAATGAGGCAAGCAGTGAAAATGTGACGGTAAGAGCCTGATCGCGAAACAACTGACCGGCAATTCCATCCACAAATACCAGCGGGAAAAATACGGCAATTGTGGTAAGGGTAGAGGCAACGACAGCCATTCCTACTTCTCCGGCCCCTTCGCGGGCAGCATTGATAATACTTTTCCCCTGTTCTTTGTGACGGGCGATATTCTCGAGAACCACAATGGAATTATCCACCAGCATTCCAATACCCAATACAATTCCACCCAACGACATGATATTGAGGGAGATGCTGTTTCCATACATTAAGTTAAATGTGGCAATTACCGATACGGGAATAGAGACCGATATAATGACGGTAGCCCAAAAATTTCGTAGAAAAAGGTAGAGTATCAGTACGGCAAGAATACCGCCAATAATCCCTGCATTTTTCACCTCATTCACAGCTGATGAGATAAATACAGACTGATCATACACTTTTTCCAGTTTCATGCCGGCAGGAAGGTTACTGCTGACTTGATTCATCCGCTGATTTACCACATTTGCTGCCGCCACGGTATTGGCATCGCCTTCCTTATAGATAGCGATTTCAACAGCCTCGGAGCCGTTTAATCGGGTGATGGCTTCCCTCTCTTTATAGGATTGAACGACGTCAGCTACATCTTTTAAATAAACAGGAGAACCATTGTTACGGACAAGAACTACGTTTCTAATTTGATCAACCGACTGAAATTGATTGAGTGTACGAACAAGATACTGTTGGGCGCCCTCCTCAAGACGTCCGCCGGAAAGGTTCACATTCTCAGCATTTAAAACCTGTGTTATCGTTTCTATTGGAATATTAAGCTGGGAAAGTCTCTGCTGATCAATATTTACCTGGATCTCTTCTTCCAGTCCGCCACTAATTTTCACAGATGCGACTCCGGGGGCCGATTCCAGATTTCTTTTAAACTGTTCATCTGCCATAATTCTCAGTGACTTTAACCGGGATATGGCCTCAGGACTGGATAAATCCTCCTCCATGGCTACAAAATAGAAATCACTCCGTCCTGATTCATCATAATAGAGAGCGTAACGAAGAATTGGATCCAGGGTAGGGTCAAACCGCAAAGTGACCGGTTTTTTGGCTTGAAGCGGGAGCTGAATAGCATCCAGCTTAGACATTACATCCAAATTTGCCATGTTCATCTCGGTGCCCCATGCAAACTCAAGCACTACATCCGACTGACCTGCCCGGGAGGTTGACCGAACCTGCTGTACACCCTTTACAACCCCAACTGCTTCTTCAATGGGCTTGGTGATGAGATTCTCCACCTCAACGGGAGCGGCGCCTTCGAAATCGGTGCGGATAGTCAGTGTGGGATAGCTGAGTTCGGGTAGCAGGTTTACATTCAAACGGGATAGTGAAACCAGTCCGAAGAGCAAAATCCCAATCGTAAACATTGCAATGGTAACTTTTCGGCGAATTGAAAAATCGATAATTTTCATAGATCAATTCCCGATTAAAAGAGCGCTGTTGATGATATTTACTTTGGTACTGTCTTGAAGACTTCCCTGGCCAATGGTAACCACAATCTCATTATCCTCGAGACCATCAATCACTTCCACTGATTGACCATTTGTATACCCCGTTTGTATGGATCTTTTGAAAACAAGCGAATCCCTGACCACAAATACGCTTTTGTTAAGGTCTTCAGAAATGATTGCCGATCGTGGAATTAGTCGGGAATTTTGGCGTGTGTCATAAACAATTCTTACCCTGCTAAACATACCCGGACGCAACATATTCCGGGTTTCATCTATATATACCGTTGCTCTAAAGGTTCCGCTTTGTGAGTCTACAACCGGACTAATTCGTTCCACATACCCCACAAAAAGTTCGTTGGGAATGGCGTCTGCCCGAAGTTCTGCCCGCTGATTATTTCGAATTTTAGACATCTCATGCTCGGGCACATGCAGAACGGCTTTCAATCGGCTGAAATCGGTAACCCTGTACAGCTGTTGGTCGGTGCCGATCATATTTCCCTTTTTTACAAACCGTTCAGAAATAGTACCTTTGATGGGCGAACGAACAGAAGAGTTCTCGAGATTTAAAACGGAAAGTTCGAAAGTGGCCTTTTGAGATTCGTATTCAAACTTGGCATTCTGATATGCTTCTGCTGATACCAGGTTTCGATCAAAAAGCTCTTTGCTCCGACTGAGATTATTTTGAAGTCTGTCGAGTGTTGCCTTGGCATTATTCACCTCTAACTGGTACTGCTCATCATCAATTTTTGCGATAATTTGTCCGGCCTGAACATTGTCTCCCTCTTCAACATAAAGCTCCTTAATAATTCCCCTAACCTTCGAAACAACGGTAGCTTCTTGTTCAGCTTCAAGTGTTGCTGTATTTGCATAAAAAGCGGAAATATCTCCCCGATTTACCTGTCCGGCTTCAACCGGTATAAGCACAGTATTTTCAGTTGATACATTTGATTGCCCGTTATTGCTACTACAGGCCTGCATGATTATCATCAAGCATGCAAAAAGGATCGCAGATAAAGTTGTGGTAATTAATTTCATTAGATTTGATGTAACTTTAATTTTCAGCTAAAAAAATGTACGCGTGCTCAAAATTTTAGTTACATCAATTTACATTTCATTTTTTTCAGGTAAATACCTGAATTATAGTGAGATGGGATTTATTCCTTCGATGATAATTTTTTAAACCCAAAATTATCATTAGGACGATTTTATAATGACCGCCATTAGGAATATACAGGTGTAAGTTACTATTATTCGGTTTGTTAGTCGTTCAGTTTCCTCTCCTGTTCACCCGTAAGCTTTCCTTGTACGCAATAGACTTTAAAATTTCTTTTACCGATAAAGAAATCACCGCCTGGGGGGCATTGGACATTCTTTTGATGAAAAAGATGCTCGATCGCATGGATTTTGATGGATGCATGGACAGGCTGCCCCTTCCGGCTCAGGGATCCAGCCGGGGGTACTCGCCACACCAGCTAATCAAGCAGTTTATGTAACGAACTGCTCTAAGAGCTGTAACCACCCCCGTACTCCGGCAGCCGGCGGAAGTGGAGGTTCTTCACCCAACTTTTTATATCGAACTAATGTTAAATACGTAAATTGGATTTTTTGGAACTCCATAAAGCGATCAGTCATCAATACTTTCCAGCCAATTTATGATAGCCGGTACCAATTCACTATGGAAAGCTCCTGATTCACCCGCCCGGGCTGCCTGCTGATCACGGGCAAAACGAAGGCCGTGGTCCATATCCTCAATAAAAATAAATTTCGCTGACCCCGGTCGGAGGTTGTTCAAATTATCCACCACATACTTGTGTTCATCAATACTGACGACGTAATCAGCACCTCCGGCGATGAGCAATGCCTGTGCTTCCCCGGTACGTGACCAGAGATCCAGGGGTTTGTAATCGGCTACTTGCTGAAAATAGCTGTAGTGGTGGGGAAGATTGAAACTTCCTGCACGGTCAGGAAATATTTTGAGAATCTCTTCAGGTGATTTTTTCTCTATCGTGTACATGTAATGCACTTTTACAGTTTCACTCATTCGGTTTTCAATTTCGGAAAGAGACAAATCAGAAAAGTGCACCTGGCGGCGGCTGTTCGCTATGAGATATTCAAACCATGGCACTCCAAATGTAGACATAGCAATGATAGCATGAAGAGGCTCATCCGTTTCAGAAGCCAGGATTGGGCCTGTGAGTCCGCCCATACTGTGTCCCAGAAGTATTACCCTGTTCTGATCCACATCAGACATTGTGCGAACCTGGGAGAGGCCGGCGCGGTAACCGCTGAGTTCAGTATCAAAATTGATTTCCATGCATGGAGTTCCCTGGCTGTCGCCCATTCCGCTTTTTTCCACCCAATATGTCAAATAGCCGGTACTCGCCAATTCATTTAACATGTCGATATAAGCCACTCCTTCTCTGCTGTCAAGTGAATAGCAGCCGATACCACCGAGCATTACTATTGTGGGAAATGGCCCGTCCCCATGAGGTTTTCTGATAATAGTGCGACGAAGCGTACCATCATCGGTTTCCACTACACCATAATGAAATTCAAAGTCCGGATGATCGAGCAACGGAACTTCCTGAGGGTGAACGGTGACAACCTCTTCCCGGCCATTGCGCTCAACAGAAAAACGTAAAGAGGGAGGACGCTCATTCCGTAGCTTCTCAATCACATCCAACTGGCTGGTTACAGGCTCTCCATCTATAGAACGGATAATATCACCCTCCAGCATACCGGCCATCCCCGCAGGCTGGTGTTCGGGGGCAAAAGTTATCTGCACTCCATTTTCCACAGGCTGCATTGCCAATCCGATTTGCACTCGTCGGGGCAGTTCTTGCGCGGATAAGGTTTCTGTCAAAAGAAGAAAAACAGCCAAAATCGTGAGCAAATTCAGAAAAGAAAGTGAGGTCATCTTTCTATTTTGAAAGGATAAAGGCTGTTTTTTCAAATAGTTGATTCTTTGATTCATTTTATCCAAACCAATACGACGCTTTTACAAGAAATACATTGGTCGGTTTTGACCTAAATAAATCGCTAAGATCCCTTCCAAAGTCAAAATCTCCTGTAGCTTCAAAATCACTTCTTTGCTGTTGCCATACAAAGAAGAGTGTAGATCCCGAGCGGTATTCCCATCGGAATACGGCATTGCCCTGAATGGATCTAAAATTGAAATCGGGATCTCGGAAAGCAAAGTTTGAAGTACCTGTGTCGTCAGGATCAACAAAATATTGACCATCATTTTGTGTAATCGTACCCATATCCTCACCATAAACATCAAAATCAAACGTACGCGGAGCTGAAAGCTCTTTGAAGTTGCTGTATTTACCGGATGATACAAATGGACGAACATAGGTTTCTAAGCTCATAGTTGGCGAGAACGTCCAGTTTACCCTGGTATCCAGGGCGATGGTATTTTGGGTGATGTCTGCAAACAGGTACCGGTTCCCGAACGTATGATATGCGCTGGCATCCGGCACAGAACTAACATACTGCATGGTATTTCTGTTTTTCACGATGAGAGGGGACAAACTCATGGTAAGCCATGTGGAGGGCCGGGCATTTATGACTCCAAGATAATCATAGGTACTTCCCCCATTTTCGTCCCTTATGTGAAGGAGTCCTGAACCGAAAGAAATTGTTTTATTAGGGTTTGTACTAATGAACAGGTTAAGAAGCATATCGGTCGGTTGCTGCATGACAGGGCCGCCACGGGTTAGCCTGTCTGAATCCCGCCTCAGGTTAAAACCGGCATTATAATTTGCTGTCCAAAGATTATTAAACCGCATAAACCCTGCCGACCTGATTCCATTATGAATTCTATCGCCATCGTAATTCCATCCATTTAATGACGCGACTGATTGCTCAAAAAATTGCAGCCATGATAAATTGGTATTCCTGTAAATTATACTGCCTGATAGTATTCTGTGATCAGCCCGATTCTGGAAACCAAGATCATTTGTTTCGTAGCCGGGGCTTACGTCAGAATAGGTCAGTGAGCCAAGCCATCTGCTTCCGCCTTGTCTGCGAATGCTCATTTCAGTGGCATATCCGGACAGGTTAGTCCTTTCAGTATCGAGATTCAGCTTATCTGAATCTACCCGATTGTAGTACCGGACTGGTGAACGCTGGGCCAATCCGATAGCTTGCTGAGTTCCATTTATGGAACTATAAGAAACTACACCGCTTACAACCCAGTTACGGTTGTCAAAATTGTGTTCAAAATCCAGCCCGCCAAGATAGGCTGATGAACGGAGGAAATTTTCGAAATAGGTTCCATCTATATTCCTGCTCACCGCGCTGACAAATCCGCCTACATAGGTATTGCCGGCGTTAAAATCCTTCATGGTTCTTGTAACCAGGTAGTTGGTTGCCGGCTCCACCGCAATATTTTCTTCGGCACCGGAAGGCGTAATGAAACTGGCAGTTTCCTGCAGAGTAAATGCATTCAATGCGCCGATTGACCATCCGGTATCTGTTTTCCCGCTCAGTTTTACTGCACCTGCAATCGTAGTTTGATCGAGCTGGTCCGTGAACAGGGCAGGTTCACCGGCCCGGCCGGGGCTTCCCTGGGGTGCACGCCCGATTCGGCGGGAGTAGAACGTTTGCGGATGGCCAATTTTAAAAAAAGACTTCGTGCCTCCAAACTGGAAAATATCATTTCCTTCCTGAAAGAATGGCCTGCGCTCGGAGAAAAAGCTCTCATTGGCTGTCAGGTTGATAACAGACGGATCAGCTTCTACCTGTCCAAAATCAGGGTTGATGGTCGCAGTAAGCGTTAGGTTTGATGTGAGGCCATATCTCACATCAGCTCCAATATTGCCATCGAGCTGATTTCTGTTGAAGTAGGGATTGGAAGTGCCTAAATCGGGAGCCCTTAGCAGGCTGCCTGCCACATAGGGCATGATCTCCAGCCGCATCGGTTCATCAAGGCCCCGGATTCCGTTCAGCCTGCCATATCTTGACACCATACGGGTATCCCTTTGTGGGGTTGGCGCCCAGAATGACGTTTCCCCTTTCCGGGCCAGGGCACGCGAAAAATTTACGCCCCAAGATTGTATATCGCTGGCCTCGCTGAACCGGAGCTGGCTGATCGGAATACGGATCTCTGCCGACCATCCATTTTCAAGGATTTGGGTTCTGGCGTCCCACACAGCATCCCATTGTAAATCCATACTGGAATCATTGAAATAAAGAAAGTCCCGCTGAACTCCCCTGGGATTCACCCCAAACACAAATGCGGTGCGACTGTCGTTATAGCTGTCGAAACCTACATATACCCAGTCACTTGGCTGGTTGCCATCCCTCCTGAAGAGGGGCGCCATGATGGAATCCGGAGCTGAATCGTAGGCCATAAATCCCACGTAGATGGCATTGTCCGTATAAAGAATTCTCACTTCCGTTCTTTCCGATGCGGACTGGCCGTCGTTTGGATTTCGCTGCGTAAATTCTGTTGCTACCGGTGCCATTTGCCAAACGTCTTCATCTAAAAATCCATCTAGGGAAATGGAGGTTCCCTCAGTCAAACGGACAGCGCTCATAACCGGTTTTTCAGCCGTTCCGGGCCGGATATCGGGCGGGTTGTCACCCTTTTGTATAATTTCTGTACGTTGTTCAGTGGGTGCCTGAGCATGGGCCGTAATGATATAAAAGAAGAGGATTAAAAAGGGTAATAAATATTTCATCGAATTGTTCTTGCTAAATTATTCCGGTGTAATTTGTATTTCCTTATCAACCGATGCAGGCCATACTCCTCAGTTCTCAAAGCCATTTGATTTAATTTAATCTCAATAGAAAAAGGGGTATACATTTGATAGCCTTCTTGCATAACACTTTTTAAATTATTTCATTAATATTTATTGGTCAAATTGGATGAATGCTCTTGCGAGATAGGAATTGCCAATGAGAAAGGGAGAGATGAATTATAGAGGAAGAGAAAACCTGAGAAGCAGAAAGGTTCAGTTCTTGCTAAATGCCTGAAGAAAAAATATCTGATGCAAATAAATTAGGCCTCACTGTTTTTCACATATGAGGCCTGATGTTTGAAAATTGCCGGTTCAGCGTATCTTAATTGTATTTTACGGTGCACCCGTACGGCGTATTGGTACGTACTTCAATTTCACCGCCATTCATGAGGGCGTCCATCGCTTCAACGACATAATTTCGGGCGCCTTCAAGATCCCTGGCACGGGGTGTCGGACGATCATCAATTGCACCATTGTATTCCAAAATGCCATCCGGGTTGATGATGTACATATGCGGAGTAACCCGGGCATCATATGCACGTCCCATGGTTCCATCCTCATCCAACAGAACCGCCGTTGGTGAGGCGTTCTTCTCACCAGTAATTTTCTGTGCGCCTTCAGGCTCTAGATAGCCCTGGGTTCCGGGAGCTGACGAAATAACGGAAAGCCAGACCACATCCTGATCCGTATATTTTTTCTGCAGTTCCTGCATGTTATTGCCGTCGTAATGTTTGCGCACAAACGGACAATCGTGGTTGAGCCACTCCAGAATCACAAACTGCCCCTCGTAATCACTGAGGCTGTGGGTATTTCCGTACGCATCCACCACAGAGAAATCGGGGGCAGGTTCACCAACTACGGCACCGCTAAGGTTGGATTCGGAAGCCATGCCCATGTTAAGAAATGCCAGGGAGGCGATAGCTATCAGCAGTACGCTGAGGAAGGTTATTTTTTTCATAGTATTAGGGTTTAGTGTTGAGTATTTTAGTTGGGAATTTTTTTTAGAGGTTCATCGAGGTATCAATTAGAATCCATTTCTTATTTAAAGAGTGCCCCCTTCTAAAGACTGTGAGAAAATAAATCAATAAGCATAAAAAAAACTCCTTCTTTTTACCACGAGGACCCGAAGGCTCGAGGGTTCACGAAGTTTTTTTTAATTCTTCCCTTCGTGTTTCTTCGGGACTTCGCGCCTTCGCGGTTCCCAAACGGAGTTCATTTGAAGCTTGTCAATACCAATGGGGCTCTAAATAAAAATATCCAAGGGTTTACCACGAAATCACGATGACGCGAAGAATCACGAAGGTTAGTAATTTGATTTTGTTATACTTCGTGTACCCTCGTGGCTTTGCGACCTCTTTTTTATAATACCTTCGTGGTAAAAATAAATGGCCGATATCTTTGATTAAGTATTTCCTCACCCTCTATTAAGGTGGACTTTTTAATCATAAATAGTGTCAAATTCGAGTTCATGTAAATCATCTCCATATGTCAATGTTTCCCCGGCAGATACCCGGTCCAGTGCATCCAAAACAATACCCGGTGTGAGGAGTTCAGGCAGGATCATCGGTTCGTCTATTTCCTCACTGTACACCACGTACAAAGGCACTCCGTTTCGGCCAAATGATTCGAGTGCGCGTGTAATTTCAGGGTTACGGTTGGTCCAGTCCGCTTTTACCATCACAAAATCGAGTTCTTCAAATCGCTCCTTCACCCGGTTTGAACTAAAAATAATCCGCTCATTCGCCTTGCAGGTAATGCACCAGGCGGCCGTAAAGTCGATAAACACATTTCGGCCATCATCACGGTACTCTTCAACCAGCCGGTTTGAAAAAGGCTCCCATTCAATTCCATATCCGTCCACCGATGCCGATTCCCCGTCAAAGGTTATAGCCTCTGAAGATGCCGAGAACAGAAATCCCCCCACAATAAAGAGGGTTGCGATCGACCGGCTGATCACCCTTGTCCGGCCCGAAATTTTGTACCGGTTCCAGCGGTGGATAATCCAGATGCCGAGAGAAAGAAACAGGAGTCCGACCAGCAGTTTTGTGAGACCATCTACTCCTGCCTGCTGGCCAAATACCCAGATCAGCCAGATGGCCGTTGCAAATAGGGGAAAAGCCATTGCCTGCTTAAATGTCTCCATCCAGGCGCCGGGTTTGGGCAGGTATTTCATCAATGCGGGGAACGATGAAAGCAGTACATATGGCGCCGCCATGCCGATGCCGAGCGTGGCAAAAATCATCAGGGCAGTTGATGCGGGCAGTGTAATTGCTACGCCAAGGGCCGTTCCCATAAAGGGAGCCGTGCATGGTGTTGCGAGGATCGTAGCCAGGATTCCGCTGAAAAAGGAGCCGCGAAGCCCCTCACCGGTTCCCGCTTTTCCAGCTACGTTGATCAGGGAGTTTCCGATTTCAAAAACGCCCATCAGGCTCAGGCCGAGCCCGAACATCAGAAAAGTCATAAACGCGATAAAAGCGGGAGTTTGCAGCTGAAAACCCCAGCCCAGCTCCTGTCCGCCGGCACGCAATAGCAGCAGGAGGCCTGCTAACACAAGAAAAGAGAGGATTACCCCGGCACCAAATACAAATCCATGTTTCTTCACTTCGCCGGGATTGTGGCCAGACATCTGCATAAAATTCATCACCTTAATGGAAAGGATCGGGAAAACGCAAGGCATCAGGTTGAGTATCAAACCACCTGTGAATGCAAAACCGAGTATGATCAAAAACCGTGATGAGAAAACAGCGAGCGGGCTTTCCGATGTATCAGCAGACAGAAGTTCTTCACCGCCGGCAAGATCCGCATCTACGGTAATTGCCTTAATTTCGCCGGAATCGTCCCAGCCGTCAGCGTTGTACACCAGTCCCCATACGCGGGTAACATCCTCACTTTTGTACCCCGACTTTTGCATGGTGAGAATCACCTTCTGCCCATCCTGGCGAAATTCCGGCTTTGAAGCGTTCTCGATCTCACCCTCTTCATTGGCAAAGTAGATCACCTCGGAGTATTCAGGCAGCTCAAATGCATCGGTTGTTAGCTCGAGGGTGATCTCTTTTCCATCATCACTTACATACGCATCCGCAGTCCAGTAATCGAGCTCCACGGGCAGTTTGGAGCGGGTATCCGCAAACCAGGAAAGCCACTCTTCGTTGTACTCCACCTCGTCCCCGGTAACACCAAGTGTAAGTTCGATCTCCACATATTCAGGAATACAGACTTTTTCGCAGATCAGGTAGTCCGCCTCCGCTTTCAGCATGTATTCTGTCCCGGGCTCGAGATCCGGGGGTGCGGTGGCCTCCATCATGAAAAGCACATCACCGTAATAGCCGTAACTGGCCAGGCCGGCGCCTACATCAATCCAGAGAGGGTAGGGCCATTGAATATCACCGATCTGAAAATCGTTTTCATGCATCCACTCAGCCATGAGAGGCATGCCGGAATCGCCCGGATTACGGTAATAGACATACCATCCGTCGCGCAGATCCATCCGCACACCGATCCAGAACGGTTCTCCCGGTTTGATTGTCAGATTTTCCGATATCAGCTCCACCTCGGCGTTATCTGTCTGTACCGGCTGAGAGAAAAGCAGATTCACTCCGGCGCTGACATATAGTACCAGGCAGAAAAGTAAGCTTACGATGGATTTTTGAATAACCATACTACTTGACTAATGAATTAAATAAAAATGTAATGTTTTAGAGGATGAAATATGCCGGCTACATGTTAAAAATTATTTCATAATTACTTATTGGTCAAATTGGATGAATACTTATTCTAAATAGGCTATACCAATGAGGAATATTTGATTTAGATATGAATTATCTCTGTATGCGGCAGTTCCGCACGGAGTCGGCCGGATGATCTCGCCGAACTCGTCCGCCTCAACGCGGGCTACGGCTTACCCGGCGGGAGGGACGCGGGTGGGGTTCCGGGCCGGATATCAATGAGGATATTGGTCTTAAATATCATTTCTGCAGTTTGTTCAATAGGTACCTGACCAAAAGTCGTACTGAAACAAATGAAGGAGAATATACATGCTGTTAAATTTTTCATCACATAATTCTTACTAAAGCATTTCGGGAGTGTTTGTTTTTATCAACAGGCGTAGATCATCCACCTCAGTTCGCAAAACCGTTTGGTTTAACCCGATGAAATAAGAGATCTGTTTTTTAAACTACCTGCATGGGTTGCACTTTTAAATTATTTCAATAATATTCATTGGTTAAATAGGATGAATTCCTTACTGAGATAGGATTGGTTTATGACAGAAAATGTTGAATTACGCCATCTGCGCTATTTTACTGTTTTGGCAGAGGAGCTGAGTTTTGGGGATGCCGCAAAACGATTGCACATTACCCAGCCTTCACTCAGCCTTCAGATTCAATCACTTGAACAAACAATAGGTGCTGAACTCTTTGTGCGCAGGCCGCATGTACGGCTGACCAAAACCGGGGAAGCATTGCTTTCACGGGCAAGGCCAATACTTGATCAAACAGATGATGCGATAAAAATGGCCCGCAATGTTGCGCAGGGCAAAGAGGGGATACTGAGAATGGGTGTTGTACCGTCTGCGTTGCTGGTATCATCACTCCCCAGGGCGATACGCAGATTCCGTGAACGGTTTCCCGGAGTGGAGCTGCGGCTGCTGGAGATGTCAACAGTGAATCAATTCGAAGCATTGCGAATTGGCCGGATCGATGCCGGGCTTATCCGCCAGCCATCTGCAAAAATGGAGTACGATTATGAGATAGTAGCGAAGGAAAAGCTTATGGTTGTCCTGCCTGCCTCACATCCGCTGGCTGACCGATCCCGTGTAACTCTTTCCATGCTTGCTGATGAGTCGTGGATTATGTTCCCGCGTTCGGTTAACATCAACCTGTATGATCATCTGCAAAAAATATTCCGTAAAGCCGGCATAACGCCGAATGTTGTCCAGGAAGCCTCTGATATCCAAACGCAGGTCAGTCTTGTGGAGTCAGGACTTGGGATTACGGTTGTTCCCGCGGGGGTACGGCGTATCCAGATTCCCGGGGTGGTTTATCATGATCTCAGCCCTAAAGGTTCAAACACTACAATTGCATTTTTTTGGCGGGAAGACCAGTCAACACCCATGATTCAAGGATTGCTGAATGAGATGCTGAATAGTGGTGAAGATGAGGGAAAACCATAACATTAAGAGAGCTAAGTTCTGCAAAAAGTATAACTATTTTTAGACTCTGCCTGCTTTTTTCATCCCTCAAAATGGCTTGCCTAAGGAGATTGAGTTCATTTATGAAAGTTTCCGGCTAATGGCACAATTTCATAAAATAGCCGCAGGCAGTATCTGTGCCGGGTGTCCCGATGCTGCCTGCGAAATTGATTCAGAGGTGTTTGAACCTGAGTTATGCCAGTCTGTTTTTATTTTGGCCTTTATAATCAAAATAGACTACACGAATTTCATCTTCTCTCTGAAGGATTAGCTTATATTCGATACTCTTTCTGTCGAAGTTTTTGATCCTGCATTCATTTCCGATCATATTCCAGGAGCTGAACTCTTCATTGATTAGTTGATTCCTGATCTCCCTGGATAAGGGAATATTCCGCTGAATAACATTTGATCTGATCAGGTCTCCACGATGATCATACTGGGCAAAAAGTTCTTCATTTTTGGAGGAACCTTCTATGGTATACCCGTCAAAACGGCCGTTTCCATTCCTGAATATATCGAGATTGATTCTACCGAAGAGATTCTCTTTTTGGATGCATTGCATGCTTTTTAAACAAGCCAGATTATCCGCCTTCACGGCCAAAGAGGGCGGAGAAGTCTCGTCGATGACAGATTGCTGAGCCATTGTTAGAACGGTTGTGGAAACGAAGAGTGAGATGGCAATGATTATAGTTTTTGTTTTCATGATTTTGGAGATTTAGTTAAACATTTTATGTGCTTACTAATATTATTGTAATATAAAGCATTGGTCAAATTGAATGAGTTGTATAATGAGATAGGAATAAACAATGACATAAATGTCGGATTACGTTAACTTTGCTATTTCGGTGCAGTTGCAGAGGAGCTGATTTTTGGGATACGGCAAAACGTTTGCGAATCACACAGCCCTCAATCAGCCTTCAGATATTGTCACTTGAAAAAATAACAGGTGCTGATGTTATTTTTAAAAAACAGGCCGTAAGTATGGCTGGCCAAAGCTGACGTAATGCCCAAAGTCGTTCAGGAATTTACAGTTATAAAAACGCAGCTTGATGAGCTCTTCACTGAATTTCTAAAGGTGCCGGATGGTTCGTGTATTATTTAAGAGAAGAACAAGAGTATAATATGAGTTCAATTCGCTACTCACGAGACGCGTGAACCGGAACCATTAATGGATTTTTGCCCTTTAAAATTTATCAGTGCACCCCGAGTGAACCCCAGATCCACTTTTAGCCATTTCATACCATCAAAAAACCCATAAAAAAGAAAGCGCTGACAGTCTGTAAATATTTGACTAACAGGGCTTTATAATATTCTCGGGCCGGGCTTCCCGATACTTTGAATTAAGGATATGTCCCCGGTTTGGACTCATTCGGGACCAGCTCTTCTCTGTCGCTTCGATCTGACTTCTCACCCGGCTAGCTGGCTATTAGGGTACGGGCAAAAAAAAGCTCCTATCTGATGGTTCAAATAGGAGCTTGTACCTCGGGCCGGGCTCAAATATATAATTACTTGAATTTGATTGACACCTGAAAACCCCTTTTAAACACTTTTAAAGCCGTTTCGTTCTGGTTGGGTTTCTCTCTATATTACTTTCGACAGCAAAAACCTTTACCTATACCTTTACCCTTTTTCCGGGTAAAGGCACATAACTTAAAAAGAAAGAATGGCTCAAATCTCTGCAACACTTGCCAAGCATAAAAAAAATAACAAAGGTCACTGCCCGATTTATTTGAGAATCTCAGATTCTCGATCAACAAAATACATTTCAATTAAAGAATCCATTTCAGAATCACATTGGAACGAAAACAAGTCATCTGTAAGAAAAAGTCATCCCAGAGAAGACGAACTAAACAATCTGATTCAGCAGAAACTGTCAATACTTCAAAGTATTTTAACCCGGTTAAAAACGGAAGAAAAGCTTTGCACTAGCCTGGCAGTAAAAAAAGCATACCAACAATATCACCAGCCAAAAAATCAAAAGAATGAGCTTTCCAATAATTTTTTCGATTTTTCTGACAAGACAATACAGAACTTAGAGAAGAAGAAGAAATTCTTTACACACCGGCGATATAAATCTGCATTTAAAAAGTTAAAAGCTTATTGCGATGACAATCTCCCCTACGATCAAATAACGGTTGGATTTCTCCGTGAATATGAAACACACCTGATTCAGAAGTACAAGAACTCTCCGGTGACGATACAATCAAATTTTAAAGTAATCAGGTCAATCCTTTATAAAGCCATTGACGAGGATGAATTTCCTCAGGAAAAGAATCCTTTTTTTAAGTTTTCACCCGCAAAAGGATCCTCTGAGTCGAATAAAAAATTAAGTCTTGATGAGATTCAGAAGATTGAAAACCTTGAGCTTAAGGAGAGATCACTGATATGGAATACCAGAAATTATTTTCTCTTTTCGTTTTACTCAGCGGGAATACGGTTTAGTGATCTTGCAAAAATGAAAATCGATAACGTAAAAAACGGACGTCTTATTTATAAGATGAGCAAGACTGGTACAACAAAAAATATAAAGTTGATGCCGCAGGCCTTGAAGATATTGGATCAATATCCTGAAGACAATCCATATGGTTTCCTGTTTCCTGTCTTAGATGTTTCCAAAGATCTTTCTGATACAATGATTCTTCACAGTGATATATCTTCAAAAAATGCTCTCATCAATAAAAATCTAAAGAAGATTGCTTCATCTGCCGAGATACAAACAAAAATTTCGTTTCACATGGCCCGACATTCTTTTGCTGATCTTGCAAGGACCCAAGGCTGGAGTATTTACGATATATCAAAAGCCTTAGGTCATAAAAATATTAAAGTGACTGAGCGGTACCTGAAAAAGTTTGATTCTGATGGTCTTGATTCCAAAATGGATAGTTTGTTTAGTTGATGAAATATAGTTCAGGGAGACATAATAGGAGGGAAGGCATTAAATTAAAATACAGGACTGTTTTTAATTAGTAGTGAGTATCGGTGAAGGGAGAATTTAATCTACTTTATTGAACCATCCTTAGCACATGATTCCTCTTTGTAGCGAATTTCATCTATGCGGATTTATCTGCACTGGCAGGCAGGGACTTTTTAAGAAAATATTTTCGATGTGTTTGTCGAGGGTCACGAGTATTACCCTCCCCATTTATTATTTCAGCAATTGATTGTAATTAACTAAACTAAAAAATTTCATTCTTTTATAAACAAACTATGTGAATCGCCTGCAGATATTTTTATAACACCTTCATCAATTTCAATTGGGATTATGTGATTACTCGTCGCTCCAACACCTAATTGACCTTTATCATTTAGACCCATTCCCCATAACTTCCCGTCACTCGTTAAATACAGGCTATGACTTTTTCCTGCGCTGATATCGATTACATCATTAGCTACTTCAACGGGTTCATTTATGTTATTTGTCGTACCATCTCCGAGTTTGCCATATTCATTATGCCCTGTTGAATACAGAGTACCATCACTTGATAAAATTAAACTGTGATCGTTACCAGCTGATACAAGATCTACATTACTCATTATAAATACAGGGGATTGCGTTCGAACACTTACGTATCCAGCACCAAGTTGACCATCAATATTAAAGCCCATTCCAAAAAGTGTTCCTGTTGTCGAAATATAGAAACTGTGACGCCACCCTGCAGATATTGCCTTCACATTCAAAGCTATATTTACAGGTATAATACGATCATTCGTTGTACCATCGCCTAATTCACCTAACTCATTTCGCCCCATACCCCATAAAGTGCCATCCTCCCTCAGAAATAAAGTGTGCCGATAACCAACAGATACATCAACTACATTTTCAGCTATCTTTACAGGAGAAGTCCGATCTATAGCTGTGCCATCACCAAGTTGTCCAAAACTATTATCACCTAATGCCCAAAGAGATCCATCATTTTTAATGAACATGCTATGTAATTGACCAATCACGGCTTTTGCAACATCATTTGTAATCACCACAGGTTTTCTCCAATAATATCCTGGTTGCTGATACCCAAGCTCACCCATAGTATTACTTCCCATTCCCATTAGAGTCCCATCATTTTTTACAAAAAAACTTGCATTAGTTCCTCCCGAAATAGAAGCCACGTTGGAAGTTAGCATTATCGGCTCATGTTTATCGGTAGTAGTACCATCCCCCAACTGCCCCAATCGATTCGACCCCATCGCATACAAAACATCAGATTCAGGTTTGAATATTGCACTTATCTCTTTATTTGAATTTACCTCAAGTGAAATAGGATTATCTGTAGATTCAATATCTCCAGTCCACTCAATAAACTCCCACCCTACGGCAGCATTCGCAATTAGACGTACCTCGGATCCAAACAAATATCCATTTTCTGTTTCAGTTCCATTAATCAAAAATTCAGTAACTGTTCCCTCTCCCTCTGCAATTATTTCGACATCATAATCAATGCGTGTAAACGCAGCTGATAAATGTATATCATTATGTACTTCTATTTCCAAAGGGTTTGCTACACTCTCGACATCTCCACTCCATGATGTAAAATTCCATCCATGAGATGCTACTGCATTAAACTCAACTGAAGAACCGTGTTTATATAATCCTTCGTTATAATCACCATCAATTAATACTTCCCCAATTTCACCTTCTCCATTTATTGTAAGTGAAACTTCATAGTAAGCTTCTTTAAAAATCGCAGTAATGTTTTTCTCCTCTGTAACTTCAATCGTCACAGGATTATCACCTCCGTCCAAATCACCCTGCCAATGAGAGAATACCCAACCAGTTGCCGGGTTTGCAGTGAGTTTTACCTCCGTTTCATAAGGATAATCGGTAGATTTCGCCTGTATTATGTCTTCAATTACTGAACCCTCGCCTTCTATGTTGACAGTCAAAGGGTAGTCTCTTCGTTCAAAGATTGCAGTAACATTTTTCTCACTATCAATCTCTATCGCTACAGTTTTGCTTTTTCCTTCGAGATCACCCTGCCAATGAGAAAAAACCCATCCGTCTTTTGCATTAGCGGTAAGCTCTACTGTAGATTCATATTCATAGGCTCCCTCATCTGTTTCACTTCCTGAGATCAAGTTTTCTGATACCGAGCCTTCACCTTCAATAGTGTAGTTGATGGCAAATGCATTCCTGACAAATACAGCCGTTATTGTCGTCTCTTCTGTAACCTCAATTTTAGCAGGATTCTCACTTCCTTCTAAATTACCCTGCCAATGAGAGAATTCCCAGCCGTTTGCTGGGGTTGCATTGAGTTCCACTACAGTCCCAAATGGATAATCCGTAGGCTTGGCATGAATAATCTCTTCACTCACAGTCCCTTCTCCTTCAATGGTGATCGATAAAGGATATTCTCTTTTGACAAATATAGCCGTCACTTCTTTTGCTTCCTCTATCACTATTTCAATGGGATTATCATCCGTTTCAGAATCCCCCTTCCAGTGGGAGAACCTCCAACCTTGTTCGGGATTAGCTGTAAGCTCTACTATTGTACCTTCAGGATAATCCGTGGTCTTCGCCTGAACAACTCTTTCACTTACTGTGCCTTCACCTTCTGTATTGACTGTCAGTGGATATGTACGCTCAGCAAATAGGGCTACAATATCTTTATCGCTATCGATTGTGATACTGACAGGGTTCGTAGTTCCTGTATGATCTCCCTGCCACCCTTCAAATATCCACTTTTCATTTGCAGATGCTGTAATTTCTACCAAATCACCACTATTATACTCTCCACTGGCTGGACTTGCACTCCCGCCTTCTGCGGGATCTGCAATCACACTCAGATTATATTTAGTCTCCACATCCGGAGAAACTGGATTATTTGACGAGTTATCTGAATCTGAGCATGAGACAGAGATTAAGAGCAAAGACGTAACGATGAACAGAATGTAAAATACTTTTTTCATGATTTTTCAGTGATGAATGAATAGCCGTTACACATGCATGTAGGCTAAAACCGAACCGAGTAGAATCAATAATATTTAGTTGAAATATAGTTATGATGATTCTGGTTGAGAGAATCGGGTGAATCTCCGTCAAAGCTGTATAGTAGTATATCTATTACGTAGCATTTAAAATTTATAGTGACTTGTTCACAATAATCCCTTCAAATCATGATTACTTCAACAAAATCATTTTTTTCATAAAAGTATGCTCAGAGGTATTCATCCGAATCAGATAGATACCACTCGATAGGGAAGAGGCATCGAAGCTTACTTCATGAACTCCTGCTGCCTTACTTGTATTCACCAATTGGGCTACTCGTTGACCTACCGAATTGAAAACCTCAACAGATACATCACTACTTTTAGGCAGTGAAAACGTAACGGTGGTGGTAGGGTTAAATGGGTTGGGGTAGTTTTGCTCAAGACTGTACTCTTTGGGCATGTCTGTAAACTCTGTTGAGGTAGTTATTTGAGTAGTGAATTGCAGAACCTCTGACCAGTCGCTATATCCACTATCGTTACCAGCACGGACTCGCCAGTAATAGGTAATTCCATCCTCAAGTTCATTGGCAACTTTATACTCCGTTGAAGATAATTCCTGAATATCTAAGGTCGGATTTGAGAACTCGGGGTTGTCAGCCAACTGTAGATCATAATATTCTGACCGATTCGATTCAGACCAGGCAATCAGTGGAATTTTTGATACATCCTGTTCACCGTTTCCTGGCTTCCATGTGGGTATCTCAGGAACCCGTAGTTGGGTTTTGAATTCCCAGACTTCACTCCATGCAGTTTGTTGTCCGTCCACTGTAGCTCGCACTCGCCAATGATAAGATGTTGTGTCTGAAAGTAATTCGGAGGTATATGCTACAGATTCATGTTCCCGTACTGCGATTACAGACGAAAATGTTGGTGAATCTGCTATTTCCAATTCATAATGATCCGCTTCATTTAAAGCACTCCATTTGAACTCAGTGGGTAACTCTGTATTTGTGGATTCATTCAATGGGAGTTCCAATTCAACTTGGTGAGATAGAGCAGGATTAACAAACTGCACAGATCTTGTTTCACTCCATTCCCCTTGAGTATTTTTACCTGAAGCTTTCACGCGCCAATAATACGTATTTGCTTCAGTGATATTTAAGTCTACTGATAGTGTATCATCAGATTCATCTGTGAACTCTTGTTCACTTGATTCAATTAGAAATTGCCCCGTATTAAGAAAGATGCTCTCTCCATTTGTAACTCCTACTGAAATATAATACGTGCCTTGTACGAATGTGGGAACAGAATATTCAAACACCTCATCTAAATTTCTGCTTGATAAAACAGAATTATCAGGAGCAATTATCTTGACATTGTGAATCCCAAATCCTTCAGGATTGATAAATTTAAAATATGTAGTGGTATTTAATTCATTAACTGTGAAACTGAACCAAATTTCGTCAGTTACATTTTCTAAGCTTCCTCCAAATTTATCACCTCGCTTACCTTGTAGTGCGGATGTTTGACTGCCATTATCGGAAACATTTCCAATCTTTAGTTCACCGGATTTAGATAATGTTGTATCAATTGATAGGGTTGTAAATGAATTGCTCTCAGATAATTGAAATGTATAATTGTCCAATAAATCGATAGTAGACCAACTGAATTGAACCGTACCAGAATTTAACTCAGCCCCACGTTCAGGTGCTAAAAGACTGACCGACCCTTGAATAGGCGCAGACTTTGTCTGAATGCTTCTGGTTTCACTCCAATCACTTTCCCCATCAGAGTTTGAGGCTTTTACACGCCAATAATACTTCTTGTCGAAATCCAGATTTTCCACAGTTTGAGAAATATTCCAATCAGACTGCTTTTGAATAGTTTTCTGTTTTGAGTTCTGATCCTCTATTGCTGAGATATCTACCAATGAATCAAAGTTTTCATCTAAAGAGATTTCCAAATTATAATCGTTAGCACCTTCTACAGGATTCCATAAAAATGTGACGGGAAACTCTACCACATCTTGATCTGCAGGACCAACCAATTTAGGTGATGGTAAAGCAAAAGCTGTAGTGAAATTCCAAACTTCGCTCCATTCTCCTGTCCCAGCCAAATTCCTGCCTCTAACTCTCCAAAAATATTTTGTGCCATATTTAAGCTTTCCAGCTAAATTAAAAGTACTATCCTGTATACCTGTTTCGCTTAAATTACTTGCGCCAAAATTGATATCTGATGATATTTGAATTTCATAGTTATCTGCGTCAACAGCGTGCCAAATGAGAGTTGTATCTACGGGAACACTTTGCTCTCCTACATTAGGAAAGACATTTCCAATAGATGCTGGAGGTTCTGAGTTAGGTAACGCTATTGCTTCTACGTCCTGCCAAGCTAAAGCAGGATATCCTTCTGTAAGAACCCAGGTATTTTCAAAATCTAACTCTGACATATAGTAATAAGCAGATTCACCTTTCATTTCAGCAGTACGTAAACCTGTAACGTAAGTATTACTTCCAGTACCGTATGAAATTGGCAAAGGCTGATTTGAAGATTCAACATCCCAATAGCTGCTATAAATATTCCCTGAATGTCTTCTAATTAAACCTCCGCTTATATTAGATCCTTCATGTGCGACACTATAGTTCCTTCTAACTCTTCCATTAGTATTTATCCAACCAACCAAGCCTGCACCATTTTTTATAATTCCATTGTAATATGAATCAATTAGAGTTCCTCCAGTATGTTCACCAACTAAACCATTACCAGAAGTTATTGTTGCTAATGAAAAGCTTTCAGTAATATTACTTCTGCTGTTTACATCACCCACTAAGCCACTCCCTCGGAATTTTCCTTTCGTAAAACAACGGTAAATATCGGAATTTGAATTAGTGCCAATTAAACCACCTATTCTAGTATATGATGAATCAATAATAGCACTTGAATATGAAATGGGAGAACTCTCGTTATATCCTATCAATCCTCCAGCAACATCATTTGAACTAACTATCCCCGTTACGTGTAATTCAGAGAGAGTAGAAAATTCAGAAAATCCTATCAAAATCCCCGTTCTTTTATCCCCAGATACACTTGCATTTGTAACAGAGATATTTTTTAAATGTGCATTTTTTATATAACCCAGTAAACCAACATATACTGATTCAGTCCTATTAATAAATAAGCTATCAATCACATAACCGTTTCCATAATAGCTACCTGTAAACTGCTCAAACACATCACCAATTGGTTCGAAACCAGTGCTATCGTTCCACGCAACTGTTTTACTCGCATTAATATCTGCAATCTGAATAAAGTGACTATTTAGATGATTTTTAATTTCCTGGAGCTGCTCTACAGTTTCAATTTGATAGGGATCTACTTCAGTCCCGGAGCCTCCTGCGAATTGAGAAAGTGCTGTTGAAAACGTAAAAAAGGAGAGGGTCAAGAATAGTAGCAATATTCTCATCGAAGATAAATTTGATTCATGATTATTGATGAAATAGCGTCGTATGTCAAAACACTTCATTTGACTAAAGAGAAAAGCAGATAATCACTCATTCTTATCTATCGCCAATAGATCGAGATTAGTATCGTATGATGTCTGTTTTTTTCCAAAAGCCGATACACAATATGGAAAAAATGAAATAATTGATATTAAAATATCTGAAGAAAGCAGTCTTTGAAGGCCCATTTACCCACCGCAAAGATCTCATTATTTTCATCTGTTCCAGTAAAATTGAACCCAAAATTTACAGATAAGAACAGGTTGAACGTCAGCCTGCTCTCGTTAAGATTTCCAATCCTACACTCTCAGTAATAGTCAACCAGCTGGGTCATTACAATATGTAATAGGACGGGCGAAGACTCATGTAACTTTATCTCCATCAATAAACAATGAAAGTTAATTGCCCACTTTCTAGCATGTGGAAGCGCCGACAAGATGATTGACAGCGCCTCAGGCTTCTATTGTCTGCCGCGGGCAACGGGTTGCGGTACTGAGATGGTACCGCCGGTCAGCACCTCGGTATTGTTACTGGCTGTGCCGAGTGTTCCGGCCATATTGAACGCACCACTACCCTTCACCCAAATACGGTCAGTGCTGATCCCTGAGTCACCATAATCCTCGAGATAGACGGTAAACGCCTGGTTCCCTGCCGTTACGTAATTATCTGAACTGGAGTCCCAGCTCGTGTACGTAGACCGGCCGTCGAAACTGGCCCATCCGAAACCAGATCCCGAACCCAGTGTGAGGACTCCGAGCGCATTGCTCTTCAGCCGCGAAGTGGTACCATTCGAATGATGGCGCACCAGGAGCAGGTTACCTTGCAAGTTTCGTCCCGCCGGGTTGTAGCGCATGACAAAGCCGAAGTTAACCCTGTCACCCTCGAGTTCGAAGGTGCCACCACCAGTCGTAAAGCCCTGACTCGGGTCGTACAACGTGAAGACATCTGTGTAAGGCTGAGCCATGTAGTAATCACCAGTCACCGACACCTGCACCTCATAAGAGTTGACTTCCATGGGGCCAGAATTTGTGCAGGTAAAGGTATTGAAGGCACTATAACCGGTGCCGTTTACTGTGCTGGTGCAGGTCAAATCAACCGTGCCACCAGGTCCAACCGGCACGAGTTGCACCGAGAGGCCGGCCAGGCCGATATCTCCCGGCGCAGCCATTGTAGGAGTGGTCTCGTTCTCCTGCACCTCGACCAGCAGCTCGAGCTCGCCAGCATCCAGATCACCGCCCGCGGAGCTCACCTGAAGTGCGGCTGGATTGTCTTCGTGGTAGGTGATCGTGGCGTCTTCATGCTCGATTGTCAGCACTTCACTCTCACTCGTGGAGCCAGAAAAGTTATCATTCGTACTTGAAAAAACGGCCCGGAAGGTCGCCGTGCCGACTGCGCTGGTGACCTGCACCTCCTTGCTCGCCATGTCGCTAGACAGAGAAGCGTTTGCCACTTCCGTCCAGTTTGAGCCATCCAGAAGTTCGAACGTTACGCTTCCTGTGGGGTTTTCGCCACTTACCTTAGCAGTAAGCGTAACGATGTCGCTGTACTGGCGCTGATCAGGATCTATAGTAAGTGTCGTCATCGTGGCGACTGGGTTTACAGTGAGTTCTACGCTGCCATCTGCCGCCTCGAATCCGTCCGCACCGCTATAGCAAGCAGTAATCGTGTAGTCGCCTGCACTGAGTGTGCTGCTTGTATGAAAGGCCTCGCCGTTCGAGTCGAGCGCGACTTCCAAAGCGAGTGTTGCATTTGGCGATTCACAGGTCCCGACACTGATGAAGGAGACCGTTCCGGTGGTAACGGCGCTGTTACCCCGCACCTCGGCCGTAAACGTCACTTCCTGGCCGAAGGCCGCAGGGCTTGGGTCTGCATCGATCGTAACGGTGGTCGGCACGTCGCCGTTGGCCGGTAGGTCGTCGAAGAGGGAGTAGAGCAGCAGGTTCGGCGAGCCTTCACCGATGCCGGTCAGCTCATCTACCGTCGCCGCTGCCTTGATGGCATTCCATACATCGGCAGGTGAGTCGTTTGTGTTATTCTCCAGATAGAGCGCGACGGCACCAGCCACATGAGGGGTCGCCATCGAGGTTCCATTGACAGTATTCGTTGCACTATTGCTTGTGTGCCAGGCTGAGGTAATGCCCGTACCCGGCGCGAAGATGTCAACGCAGGATCCTTTATTCGAAAAGCCGGAACGTGCATCAGTATCTGTAGTGGATCCGACCGTTATGCTTTCGGGTAGGCTTGCCGGGGAGTAATTGCAAGCATTGGAGCCATCATTACCGGCTGCAGTTACGTAAGTCAACCCTGCATCGATCGAGCCTGCCACGGCATCATTTATGGATTGATAAAACAGACCCCCGAGGCTCATGTTAACCACAGCTGGTGATTCGTGGTTCGCGGTGATCCAGTCAACAGCTGCATTCACAGTGGACCAGCTCCCATCCCCAGAGCAACCGAAGACACGCAAATCTATCAGGGAAACATCCTTTGCTACACCCCACGTCTCACCACCTATGGTACCGGCCACATGCGTCCCATGGCCAATGCAATCGTCCTTTCCATCATCTACAAAATCATATCCCAGACTGGCACGGCCCCCAAATTCCTCATGTGTGGTTCGGATCCCTGAATCGATAACGTAGACGTTCACCCCCGCTCCGGTAGCTGTGTAATGGTAGAGTTCATTCAAGGGAAGCTGGCGCTGGTCGATGCGATCGAGCCCCCAGGTGGCATTCTCCTGTACGGTATTAGATCCGATCGATGCGATCCCGTCTTGTTCGACATAGGCGATGAACGGGTTTCGCTCCAGGGCCACCAAGGCTGGTTCGGGCAGGTTGGCCACGGCAAAGCCTTTAAGAGCGTACTGATAGATATGCAACTCATCACCGCCGTGAGCTTGCAGGAGCCCGCGCGCGACTCCAGGCACGTCTTGAACATGGTCACGGAAGACAACGATATACTGCCCTGGGATCTTTACAGGGCTAGCGTCCTGAGCGTTAATTTGCCCTGAGCTTTGAATAGCTGACTGTTGATTATTGATGGAGGTATCAGGTGAAGTTACATTATCACACCCGGTCGCTATCATCAGCAGAATGATGATACTGTATGAATAAACCCGTCCGCCCTTTCTTTGATAACTTTTATGTTTTTCCATAGATATTCTCTTTTTGTTGTTGGTAAGAATTCTCACAGAAAACTCCTGCATTTTTTTATGCTATAGTTGCCAAAACCTCAAAAGCCGTTTTGTCCGGAGGAAAGAATTGTTACCTACAGTCAGACCCTATTCCAACCTTCAGAAGGATATATATTTGTACTTAGCACCACTGCTTGATTTTTGATCACAACCGGTGACCAATCCCACATTTGCAAAAGCCAATAACGAGGAGAGTTTGTGTTTTTTTGTGATTACACAATGTCTGTATAATCCCTTATAAAGCAATCTCTTACAGAAATAAATAAAAAAAATATATAAGTCCAGTGAAATTAGAAAACAACTCAAAAAAACTATCTGAACCATTTAACATACTCACCACTGATAAGTGAAGCAGTGAGCAAAAATCTACTTATGTACACGGCTTTGACTTAAGTCCCCAGAAACCATTTGATTTACAATAGCTATTTGATCTCTTGCAAAAATTTTGATCTCTCAGAGTAAATTGTATAGCTCGCCAATTGTCTGTGCTGCCCATGTGTACTGATTGTTAATCAGCCAAATGGGTTGATCTTTCTAGGAGTCTGTCGGGCTTGACTCGAATGTGAAGAAAAAAATATCAGAATGGCTCAACGATTTGTCCGGATTCCCGAATGGATTGAATTTTTATCTATTTTCATTTTCAGATATAGGATCCCCGGGTTTATTCTCCCGCCAACACATGCATTCTCTTCAAATTGTAGGCGCATTGCACCAGATTCCACTCACCATTGATCTTCTCCAGGCCTCTGAAAAGGAATTGACGGAATCCCATCATGTGTTTTATAATTCCAAAGAACGGCTCGACCGTAGATTTTCGCCTTGCGTAAAACTCCCGGCCTTCCTTCGTCTTCAGTCGCCACTTCATCATTTCGGTTGGCGTTGCATCGTCCGGGGGCGGGCCGGGATCGGACAGGCGTTCGGCCCAGCATCATACGTGGGTGGTAAGCATCCGACTCGCTGCCGGTGTAGGTTCCTTCCAGGGTAGAAATATCCAGCTGGTCGACAATTTCGACCACAAATCGGGCAAGGTGATCCTCCGGAAGCCAGTCGTCAACAGAGGGTGGGAGCAGATAGGCGGTATCTCGATCAACTAAGCGAAAATTAGCAGACATAGCAGCTTGTAGATTCGGTTTAAAAGTCCATTAAACATAATGATTTAGAGGCAGGGAATCTGGCAAATATTCGTAGTTTTTCGATCATTTGAGGCGAGAAGTGGCGATAAATAACAGATAAACTCGGCTCATGTTTGGACGCAACACGTAAAAGAGAGTCATGGGTCGAAATCGCGGAAAATTTACCTTAAGTCCGACAGACTCCTAGAGACTGTATTTATGTGGATTTATCTGCACCAACAGGCAGGGAATAAAATACTCTGCCTGAAAATTATCCGTAACGCATCTTCTAATCTTGGTTCAATTCTGGAAAAATTGATGTTCAGCCCTTCATCCACTACACCGGATTATTATGAATTTTGATGACTTTCCACCATAAATCGAAAGAATTATTATTAAGTTTGTGTCTATGAACACAAAACAGATCATATCCATCATCTCCAACTTACCATTTGATCAGCAGGTAGAGATCGTTGATCAGATATTGCAAACCCTTCACCAGCCAGATCCAGACGTAGAACAAGCATGGATGGATGAGGTCGTATCGAGGGCCAGAGAGATTGACTCTGGAGAAGTCGAAATGATACCCGGTGATCAGGCCATGCAACGCCTCAGATCCTTTAATCTGGGGTAATGGTTTCGATTACAGGATGTAGTTCATATGAAGCTGCATACTTGATTTCCGAAAAATTGTCTGACTTTATCGTCATTTAATTATTTAAATTACTCTCATGAATAAAGACCAGATCATTTCCATTATCAACGACTTGCCAATTGATCAGCGAATAGAAATTGCTGATCAAATTCTTCAATCTCTTCACCAGGTTGATCCCGAAATTGAAAAAGCCTGGGCTAAAGAAGCCCGGCGACGTCTGGATGAATTTGAGGAAGGTAAGGTAAAAGCAATTCCTGGTGATCAGGTATTCGAACAATTACGGGAAAAGTATTCTAAATGAGTTATCAGTACTAATCGACTCTGTTTAAAGTCCCTCCATGCCAGTGCAGATAAATCCAGGGTTTATCAGAATAGGGCATCATTCCCGCCGGAATCGTTTTTTGAAATAGGAAAGCTTAGATAAGCTCGATTGTGAGATTTAAGTATTCTTCATGGAGTATATAACTTTCGAGTTCTAACTCGTCAGTTGTAGCTGCACATTATTCGCAGTTCTCAAAATACTCATATAGCTTCATCTCCATCAATAAATAATCAATCCACACTTCCGATTCAGATGCCCTTCTCCACAATTCTACGGCATTCACCCAACCCATTTTTCCCCGCACAAAATTGTGAATGTCTCTCGTCATTCTGATTTATACTGTAGGAGCAATAGAACTGATGTTTTAAATTTATCCAGTAACTCACTCTTTACTAACTAATATGATCTATAAATCTGATTCTACCACTTTTCAGTTTTACCTAATTTCATGCTGAAATAAAACAAAAACGTTTAACAATCAACATATCTGAAATCCACTATTTGTGGCTTAAATATACCCGATATACTCGACGTAGTTAATGTCTAATTATTGCTGGTGGCTATTCAATCATTTGCAGGATTTTACTACACATAGACGTTTAAAATATATTTGTTTAATTCTTTGGTTGGGCTCAATATATTAAATACCTCCCCTCATCCATTCGTTGATCTTTTTAGCTTTTCATTTTAGAAAATATTAAGCACGCCCGATAACACTACAAAATCATTCTATTACATATAAAAGATTCTCTTGAAACACCTTATTCAATTCTTTTCTATTCTCTTATTAGTTTTTCTATTCATGACATGTGGAACCGAATCCATCCCAGATGAAGAGGATCAAACTTTAGAAGAAGTAACAACAAATTTTTTAACAATTGGTGGAAGTGGTGGAGACTACGGTCAATCTATTTATCAGACTGGGGATGGAGGATTCATTGTTAGTGGGTTAACTACATCTACCGATGGAATTTTCAGTGAGTCGTTCGCTGAGGGAAGGTCCATTTTTGTGATCAAGTTTAATATCGTAGGTGATAAACAATGGGTGAAAACCTTCAATGGGCATGAGGGGGCCACTTCAATTGTTCAATCTCACGATGGTGGATACATATTAACTGGGCATAGCAGATCAATTGATGGAAATTACAGCAATGCTGATCCTGGACTTAAAAACCTTTATATTATTAAATTGAATTCTTTAGGGGAAATACAATGGGAAAAAAAAATTGGTGGAAGCGATAATGATGAAGTTAGTTCTATTGCTCAACTTCATAATGGTAGTATTGTCTTAACTGGGGGAACCAGTTCTAATGATGGTGATTTTTCGGGCATGAACTCAGAACAAAGAGGGATCTTCGTGATCAAATTGGATTCCGATGGAAATACTCAACTCATCAAAATTATTAGTGGAAATAACTGGAGTTCCTCAGTAATTAACACTCATGATGGTGGTTTTGCATTGACAGGACATGCTGGTAGTAATATTATTATCATCAAATTTAATTCGGATGGAAAAAAACAATGGACTAAAACCTATGGTGGAACTGAGTGGGATATGGGAAATTCAATAATACAGGCTAAAGATGGAGGGTTTATTTTAACTGGTGGATTTACTTCAAATGATGGAGATTTCCATGAAGTAAATAAAGGTGGATGGAATATTCCCGTAATCAAATTGGATTCATTGGGTGAAATTGAATGGGTAAAAACTTTTGGTGGAAGTGGATATCAAGAATTAGGTCATTCTATTTCTTTAACTCAAGACGGTGGATTTATTTTAACGGGCGAAACTAGCTCTAATGATGGTGATTTCATGGGGTTGAATCAGGGGGAAACTGATATCTTTGTAATTAAATTGAAATCATCAGGAGATACTCAATGGGTAAAAACTTTTGGCGGAAGTGGTTTTGACAATGGTTATTCAGTCACACAAATCGAAGACGGTGACTATGTTGTGACTGGTAGAACTAGTTCCAATGACGGGGACTTCAGTTCAAATAAAAATCAAGGTGATACTATCTTTCTTATCAAATTAGACTCTGAAGGTAAAACTATTCCGTTTCAATTAAATTAAATGTGTCCGGTTTTTTTTAAAGGTGTAAATAGATATCGAAAGACACCTGGTAAAATTGTGACTCGCCAATTAATACTTTCTACTTTATATTTCTCAATTGGCAAATGAAGAATAGCTTCTTCCATAATTTTTCAAAATACTCTGATAACTCCATCTCCATCAGCAAATAATCAATCAACTGGTCCGACTTTGATACATTGTCTATTAATTCGATGGCGTTTTTTCAATCCATTTCTCCCCATACAAAATTATGTATGTCTCTCGTCATTTTCAGTTTCTCTCTCATTGTCCTGATATTAGATTAACGACTTCAGAATCTTTCTATTTGTATGATCTAAATTCTGGCGATCCCTTACAACCTGAGTTCGATTCTTAATTGGGGAAGAATATTGGAGATAAATTGGTGTAAAGATCTTGAGGACTTAAGCTTTTAAAGCAAAGTACCGATACAAACATTAATACAATATACTTAAGGTGAAATAGCCAACACCAAAAAAAGTGGTAATTGTTAACACAATACCAGCTTGTTGTTATCATATATTTCCATGCTTTTTGACAAAGTTCTGTGAAAAATTTTTCTTTGTATAGTATCAATTATTCTGATTCTTGCTGGATTTAGCATTGTTACTAAGTCACATAAATCTTCTACTAGAATGGATAAGATTGAGAACGCAATGATATATTTCTTTCTTTTGTCGGGGAGCATAAGAGATGTTCATGCTTACTTTGACATTGATCCCAATTTCTTAATTTTACCCTCATTATTTAAAAACAACTTGAATTTAACTTTCTAACGAAGCAAGGAAATCTTGAACAGCGTTGGTGATATTCAAATATTGGCAAAAAAGAAAAACAGAATATGGCAGATATTTATAAAAATCTTGAAGGAGCATTTGGAGACTCACTAAAAAATAAATTTGATGAGTACTCTGATTTTGATTCTGATTTAGAAATTGATGCAATGCTTGAAGCAAAAAAGCTAAGTGATTATGTTACAACTAAAAAGATGGAAAAACTATGTCATCGAACTCTTTTAATTCATAGTAAAACAGGAAATGACTTTAGGTTTCAAGCGACATTAGTAAAATTTTTAAGACCTAATGGCGAGTCTTGCATAGCTGAATTTTCTGTTCCTATTGATTTTAATGGTAAAATAAGACTCTGGACAGAAGACTTACGTGGTAAAAAAGTATGGTCTACAATGGAAACGATTGAAGAATGGGAATGTAATCCAGATCTTCTATTTGACTTTTTAGGAAAATACACGCATAGATTTACCCAAGATCAATTTGACGATGGATTGCCATTTTGAAATAAATCAATATGACTCTCCCAGTCTATTTTATCCCAAACAAAATTGTACATGTCTATCTTCATCCCCATATTTATTTGATTTTTCTGGTTATTAAAACCGATTTTACTTGCTCCTACTATGTATAAATCAAATTCTGCCGACTTCTCACAGTTAGTTGAATATTTTTGGTTTAAGACTAATCCCGAGAAGGGGAGTAAAAAAAAGAACAGTTTTGGCTGCTTTTAAGGTATATAATTAAACAGATTGAAAAATTCTATTCGTTTCGATCTAAAAAGTGGGTATTACCTTCGACCCAGTGAAGAGTATTTGCTTTGGTAATGACCTTCGGCCCAAACCGATTCTTAATTTCGTCCATTGCTTTTATCCGGTTTACTTTATCTTCATCATTCTGAAAGAATACACTAAGCTGGTTCGTCTTATCAATCTTATGGGTTCCAAGGCCAATATTCCGGATTTCGATTCCTTCCCTGCTCGCCTTTTGTAAAGCCGGTTTAATTTGATCCATTAATTCCGCAAATAAATAATCATCAATGCTTGTATGAGCCGGAGTGACAAACCGAAATCCAACTCCTGGTTTCGCAGGATCATTAAACCCAAACATCCCCCAATATGAATTTGCACGGATGCCGTAGGCTCTCATCCGGTAGCAGACCTGTTGTACAGCAATGGCATATTCACCCTTTATCCGATCCATATCGGAAGAGCCTTCTGAAAAGGTGTGCCCGTAGCTAATGCCCTGCTTTGGCTTATAGTCCTCAGAGATATCTTCCATCACGCGCCCCTGATCTTTGCCGGTAATGGTCTGATAGAGCATTCTGCCAAAGTTCGCACCGAATAAACGAATGAAGGTTTTGATATTTCCTCGCTGAGCCACATCTCCAATGGTTTGTAGCCCTCAGCCAGGATATGCTCATATCTTCTCTTGCCGACATCCCAGACTTCATCCAGATCCAGTGGCCAGATTTCAGTTCGTCCATCATCAGTTGTTAATATCAACGTCCGACCCTTTGGTTTGTCTAAGCTGCTGGAGAGCTTGGCGTAGGTCTTGGAGCGGGCTATTCCTACAGCACCACTAGGTTTTAAAGTTTCAAAGATCTGCTTTTGAAGCCACACTGCAAATCCTTCAGCTTTACTGATTGGTATTGGGAAAAAATCTATGTTATGAACGTACTGATTCCACGATTTTGTGCCAGAGAAAAATAGGGATACCTCAATAGAGTTTTTTTTAAAAAAAAATCACTTTGGAATAAGCTGAACGACAAGTCCACATGACTGAGATAGGTTTTCTACAGTTGATGTGCCTCTAGAAGCTCCAATACGAATAATATCATTTAGTTCTAACCCAAGTGTCATTTGACTACTAGCGAAAAAACCACCACGAGGTGTCTCAGTATTTAAATTAGCAAAAAAGTCGTTGTGCCCCCAGCCAACTCCTAAGTCAAATAGAAAAAAAAGCCTAATTGTGTCGTCAGTAGAGTGTTGGACTAACTGGTACTGAGGACCAAATTGAGTGACCACAGCAAATTTATCGGCTGCAGTATTCAATGCAGGAAGATCTGCGCCAACAGTAAAAGTGGCCAACAGATCATGGCGCCTGACAAGTTGAGCCACATTTCCTTCCATACTAGTGACAGACCGGTAAGCAAGAGGAACTGAAACGAAAAGTGCGGCATTCCCACCACCTTGGAAGAACTGGTTTGCGGTTGAAACGGAATCATCCCCTGAGGTAATGAGAGCACCAAATCCTATTCTGGCATAGCCTAAATAGGAAAAATTTAGATTAGAACTTATAAGTTCGGTGTATAGTGATCTTTGATTCGAAACAATATTTAATGATGAGGCGCCACCAACTCGTAGTCCCCCGTAATATTTTTCGATTCTATCTTTTGTATTAAGGGCGTGTTTGGCTAAAATACCTCCCCTACACACAAACGTTCCATTGTTTTCTTCAGCTGCCCTCTTGCATAATGTTAAATCATCCGCATCAGTTTCAATTTCAATGAAACTTTGTGAAAGTGGAACCGAGAATGACTGTGAAAATGCTGGCGTATTTATATAAAACCACACTATAATGTGATTTTCTGCCATCTATTAGAGCTGAGTTACAAAAATTTATCTAATATCACATTATAATGTGAATATCGTTATATTCCTCTCTCAATCAGTAAGAATTATATCTAAAATCACATTAAAATGTTGGTTTCTGAGATTGGTAAACAGATAAAAGAGCGAAGGGACACACTGGGGATTACGCAACCCGATCTTGCTGAGATGTCAGGAATCAGTGTGAATACTCTTTACAAAATTGAAACCGGTCAGGCCAACCCAACCTTAAAGGTGTTAAATAAAATAGCCGATATCCTGGGAATGGAGTTAACCCTGACCGTTAAGAAGCCTGAGCTGTAAGTATGAAGTCAGCCAATGTTTATAGAAATGGTGAACGTGTTGGAGTTCTTATCCGGCATGAAAGAAATTCGTATGAGTTCGAATACGATGATCAATGGTTCAACAATCCGGAGAAACCGGCTGTCAGTTTAACCATGCCCAAAAGCAAGAAAACCTATAAGGCCGATCATCTGTTCCCTTTTTTCTATAATCTTTTATCGGAAGGGGTGAACCGGAAACTTCAGTCGAGGCAATTGAAAATTGATGAGAAGAATTACTTTGATTTACTCTTGGAAACGGCTCAAACAGATACTATAGGCGCAATCACATTGAAATCAAAGAATAAATAGAGTTGAGTTTACCCAATATTAAATATTGCCCCGGAACTCTGGCAGAAGGATTTGATACATTCAGCCCCACCTGTTTAAAACGGGTGTTTAACGGCAAGAAAGTCAGTCACATTCTTCCTTATGATCCGCCGGATATGAGTGAAGAGGATGCCGAAAAGTTTCAGCAGAACCGAAAGCGGCTTTCTATCTCCGGTGTACAGGAGAAGGTGTCTTTATTGCTTGAAAAAAACACGCTTCGTCTAACGGAAGAGGGTGAGCAGGGAACCTACATTCTGAAACCCATTCCAAGAGATTTGCGGAAAGTGGACCAGGTACCTGCCAATGAACATCTGACGATGCAGATAGCCAGGCAGGTATTTGATATTCACACCGCAGAAAATGCCCTGATCTTTTTTAAGAACGGCGATCCCGCCTACATTACAAAACGGTTTGATGTGGCCGAGGATGGAAAAAAGATTGGTAAAGAAGATTTTGCTACTCTTGCAGGGAAAACAGCTGAGACGGCCGGGCCGAATTTCAAATATGAATACAGCTACGAGGAGATGGCAGAGCTCGTTCAGAAATACATCCCGGCAGCCATGGTGGAACTGGAAAAGCTTTTTTCCCTGATTCTGTTTAACTACCTGATCTGCAACGGGGATGCTCATCTGAAAAACTATGGGGTGATTGAAACGAAACAGGGAGATTATATACTGAGCCCTGCATACGATTTGATCAATACCAGCCTGCACGTAGATGACACTGCGATGGCGTTGGATGAAGGTCTTTTTAAGGACGACTTCACCACAGAAAGTTTTGAAGCCAATGCGTTCTATGCATACGATGACTTCTATGAGTTCGGCTTGAAAATCGGATTGGTAGAATCTCGAATGGTAAAGATTCTGAATCATTTCAGGTCACACCAAGAAAATGTTCAATCATTAACAAAGCGCAGTTTTCTTAATGAGGAAATGAAGAGAGCCTACATGGATTCATACCTGAATAAACTGAAGGCGCTAAATTACTCGATGGAAGGGAGGGTTTGAGTGGGGTGTGAATATCTCACTCAAAAGCATTAGATAATTCAAACAGATCGAGAGTGACACTATGCTGTCACTCAACGCCAATAAGTTCGATCAAAGTTCAAATAAACGGTGATCGGACGGTACAATGAATAGATTAATAGCAGGACAACCCCTGGATTCCAGCAGAATGGAGCAGATGCATGTGGCATCCAACTGGATCAGGTTTGGATTAAATTTTCACATTTATAAACGAGGGGCAATTCCAAGTTCATTTGAAGTTTTCTATACAGAAGGGGAAAAATGGGAGCTATTGAAGCAGGAACTTGAACAAGAAAACGAATGGGATCCGAATGATAGAGTTGAAATTGTGGAAGCCAATAATCTAACAATGGATCTATGCCATTACCTGCTACATGTAAAATCGGGTATTACGATTTATAATACTGACATTAAAAATTCAGTGGAAATCTTTTTTGACAGTGGCTCGGATCAGGAAGTAGTGAAAAACCTCAAGGAAAAACTTATAGCGATCCGTAAAAAGAAGTCCAGGTTCAGAATTGGATACCTGATGCAGATAGGGATGTCGCTCGATGTTAAGTTCCAGGAATTCAAACCCTATGACGAAGATTTGACCCGTTTTATGGGAGATGAGTTGATGTCGTTTCGTGATGCGATGCTCTCAAATTTGAAGCAGGATGACAAGAGCGGACTCTACCTATTGCATGGAAAACCGGGGACCGGTAAAACGTCCTTTATCAAGTCCATTTTAAGCAAGATTAATAAGGAGGTCATTTACATTTCGCCGGCTCAGACCGATAATCTTACCTCCCCGCAACTGATCGGCTTGCTGATGGACCATCCCAACTCTATTCTCATCATTGAAGATGCTGAAACGGTGCTGATGAAACGTCAAGGCGATAATTCCAACGCCGTATCCAATCTGCTGAACCTGACCGACGGATTTCCGGCCGATTTTATGAATCTGAACATTATCTGCACCTTTAATACCCGGATTAACGACATCGATCCGGCACTGCTCAGGAAGGGGAGGCTGAGAGGGATTCATGAATTTAAGAAGCTACCACCAGAGAGTGCACGCGATCTGGCCGACTTCCTTGAGGTAGATATTGAGATCGACTCACCGCTAAGCATCGCTGAAATCTGTAATGCGGATGTGACTTTGGATACGATGACGGAAGCAGAAGTTGGTTTTGTGAATAACGATTAACATCATTGAATAGAGAATCGAACAGAGAATTTTTTAGATCAGATTTCAATCGGCAGTTCAGGAATCATGAGTTCGTAGCTAATCCAGTACACAATTATTATAAATCAAAAATGCCTCTCAAATATTTAATGATCAATACCTACACCTCTGGAGTAGGCATCAAGGTAAAACTCAGCTGAGTAGTTGTAGATAGTAGTACGGATTTTTCACAGAAAACCTCTTTATCAATTGCCAACTCCGTCGATAAGCGCCATGTACCAATACTTTAGGATTAATCATCATACAGTAAAAAAACAAGTATAATGAAGCATACGCTATTCTCAATTTTAATATTTCTATTTTCAACAACTCAACTAATTGCACAATTTGCTGGGGGAACAGGTACTGAAGCAGCCCCCTACCAGATAGAAACTGTTGAACAGCTCCAAGAGATCGCGAACCATCTTGATAAACACTTTATTCAAATTGTTGATATTGATGCTGGTGTTACCCAAACCTGGAATGAAGGGAAAGGCTTCTTGCCAATTGGCGACGACTTAATTCCTTTTTCAGGGAGTTATAATGGTAGAGATCATCAAATTGTAAATTTACATATTGACAACGAAGATAATCGAATAGGATTATTTGGTTCTTTGGAAGATGGAGTTGTCGAAAACATTAATTTGATAGACGTAGATATAACTGGTGGTTCTTACACTGGTTCTTTAGTTGGATGGAATGAGAATGGTATTATTAAAAATTCAATGACATCAGGGACAATTAGGGGCAGTGTTGGAGTTGGCGGATTAGTTGGGCATAATTTTTTTGGTGGCGAAATTATTTCGACTCAATCAAATGTCGTTGTTTATGGCTATGATAACGTTGGCGGATTAGTTGGTAATAACTGGGCAAATCTATTTAATTCATATTCAAATGGAGAAGTACATATTGAAAACCAGTTGGGTAGTGGATCTGCGGGTGGTTTGGTTGGTAATAATACGGTTTTAATTCATTCGTCGTTTTCCGGTTCAACGGTTGATGGACAAGAGGGAGTAGGCGGACTTTCAGGGAAAAATAGTGGGTCAATCAAACAATCATATTCTACAGGGCTTGTAAATGGGGTGCAGGATGTTGGTGGTTATGTAGGCTCTAACGGAGGTGATATAGAATCCAGCTATTGGAATTCTGAAAATACTGGACAATCCGTAGGAGTTGGCAGAGGATACAAAGATGGAGTAACTGGCTTAACAACTGAGCAAATGACAGGAAAATCAGCTGAACAAAATATGCCCGATTTAACGTTTGGTGGCACTTGGGGATCTATTCCGGAAGATTACCCAAAACTTCTTTGGTCGATTCCATATTTCAGTATTGTTAATTCTTCTTCAAACGCACCAATTACAGAAGGACAGCTTTTTGAGATAGATATACAGGTAAAAAATATCGGTGGTGTCACTGATAGCCAAGCTGTTTCTTTAATTGATGAAGGGGGAGAAACTCTGGATATCTTTGAAAACCTAAGCTTGGAGTCGGAGCAGATAAAAACTATCTCACTTCAATGGCAAACCAATGAAGGCGACGAGGGGCAATATTCGTTTTCAATTGTATCAGATTATGATCAACAAGCCATTGACTTTGTTGTAAGTATTCTACCAGCTACTGTGGAATTGATCGCGCCTGAAGACAAACAATCAGAGGTAACTATTGTTCCAACTTTTGAATGGGCAGAGGCTGAAAGAGCAATTAGATATCAGATACAAATTTCTAGTGATTCTGAATTCGGGACAATTTTACATGAAAGAACTAACTTAGATGATTTGGTGTATGATGTTTCTGATTCATTGAAATATATGACAACGTATTATTGGCGAGTCAGGGGAAGCCATGATTCCGGTTCAGGCGATTGGAGTAATGTGAGGTCTTTTACAACAACAAACATAGAAACACCTGAAGTTGTAAACTTAGAAATACCGATAGACCAAGCAACTAATGTTTCTGTTGAACCAAAGCTCATTTGGAATGATTCTAATAGAGCTGAAACTTACCATCTACAACTTACTTCACACGTCAATTTTGAAGAACTCTTGATCGACGTGGAATCCATTAATAATACAGATTATAAGGTATCCGATGAACTCGTGTACGGAACGACTTATACATGGAGGGTTAGAGCGAAAAATGAAAGTGGTTATAGTGATTGGTCAGAATCTATCAGCTTCACAACAAGTTTAGCAACTTCTACTGACTCTGATTTTATTCCAATCTCGTATGTGCTAAAACAAAACTATCCAAACCCATTCAATCCAACCACTCAAATTCAGTATTCACTGCCTGAACAAACTCACGTGGCAGTTAATATATACAATACGTTGGGCCAACGGGTAGCATCTTTGGTGGATCAAGTTAAAAATCCCGGAATACATGAAGTCAGTTTTGATGCGTCTGGTCTTTCAAGTGGTGTTTATTTATATAGAATTCAAACCCCATCACATAGCGAGACAAGACGAATGATGCTCGTTAAATAGAATCGCAATATGCAATATGCATTTAATCAGGAATGTTAAGGCGCTATTTTAAAAAGCCTGCTCACTGAGCAGGTTTTTTAATTAACGTGCCTTTTGGGAATAATGAGTAAACATGAATTTGCATGCAATGTTTTAAAGCTTATCCATGATAAATGTGATATAGAATCGGCAGCCTGATTAAGTTTCTTCCTGAAATTATACTATTTTCTGCCATCATTTAGCCGATAATATATTCAAAAAGATCCAGTATGAAGCTTTTCAGGATTAAGGAGGGCACTCTAAAAAAAATTCAGCAAGACCCGTTCAAGCTCGAAAAAGATATTCAGGAGCTGGTAGAGCAGAATACAGAAACCTTGTTTAGTCTCGAATTTGTGAAATCTGAGTTTAGTGTTGACAGCTTTCGCCTGGATACTCTCTGTTTTGATCCGGAAACGAAGTCTTTTACGATAGTTGAATACAAAAAAGATAAAAACTTCTCCGTTATTGATCAGGGATACACTTATCTCTCGTTGCTGCTCAATAATAAAGCTGAGTTTATTCTTGAATATAATGAGACAACCGGTCAGACTTTAAAACGAGGGGATGTAGATTGGTCTCAGTCACGGGTGATCTTTATATCTCCGCGGTTTACAAACTATCAGAAGCATTCCGTAAATTTTAAAGATGTTCCGTTTGAACTATGGGAGATTCACAAGTACCAAAATGGCACGATCGGCCTTACAAAGCATGAGTCTGATTCCGATGTGCGAATTGACAGCACATCTTCAGACAAATCGGACTCCGTGATGAAGTCTGTGTCCAAAGAAGTGAAGGTGTATGATGAAGAGTATCACCTGTCAAAAAATAAAAACCGTCCCCCTGAAATCGAAGAGCTTTACTTCAAGATAAGAGATCGAATATTAGATCTGGGTGATGATATTGAGACCAAATACCTTGCTCAAACAATTCAGTTTAAACTGGAAAAATCTTTTGTTGATCTGATTATCTACAATTCCGGTGTGATCGCCATAATCAATTTGAAAAAAGGTGAGCTGGATGATCCCCGCAACGAAACCAAAGATTTGAGCGAAAAAGGCCATTGGGGAAATGGAGATTATAAATTTAAATTTACACCGGGTGACGAGTTAGAGTATGGTATATATCTAATTAAGCAAGCGTATGAGAGCAAATCCAAAAGTGAATTGGGGTAGATTTATCGATGAAAAAATCAGCTGCTGAGGCCATTAATAAATACTTATCTCACTGTAAACAATCGCAATGGGTTTACGAAGAGGCATATAAATTTGAATTCGCCAACTACTTAAACGGAAATGTAGAATGGGAAAGTCAGTCTGACTCTGAAATACTTGAGATTCTAAAGCAATCTCAAAAGATAAGATATACAGGAAATGTGCCCGGTATACAGTTCATTCTTAGAAGTGCCCGTGAAAAAATGAGTGAATATATTGGAATTGAAGATATCAGAAATTTCAGGCAGATTTACAAAGGGGCAAGTATTGATCAGGTTGATTGGAATGATCGCAATACATCCTACCCGGGAATATCATCTTGGCTGGGTTCCTTATTCCCTGATAGATTTTATCCGGTACCTGTTACTGATTTTAGAGAATCAATTTTGTATTTATTTGATACTGGTAAAAGCAGGTTTCCAAAAGTTGGGCTACCATATATTATTGCCTGCCAATCGTATTTTGAGGAAACGGAACAAGAGCTCAGGAAATATCCACTTGAGGAGTTATTCATATCTGAGCATAACAGGTTTTATAAAGAAAACCCTGATCTCAAAATTTCTCTAAAAAGAAAATTTGATAACATTGACTGGGTATGGGCAGTTCAGGATTTCCACCTTTTTGTATATCGTGAGGTGCTTGGTTTATATAAAGATCGAACTTCGGAAGATGATATTCAGGATGAACATTCCGACGAGATAGTTGAAGGAAAGAGTGTAACAGCAATCCATAAGCGGTATGAAAGAAATAGTTCATTGGTCAAAAGGGTAAAAGAGCGCCGTTTGAAGGATGACCCTTTTTTGCAATGTGAGGTGTGTGGATTCTCATTTATGGAAACCTATGGGGATATTGGAAAAGGTTTTATTGAAGCTCATCATCTGAATCCATTAAGTGAGAGAGATGGAGAGCAGGTGACCAATAAAAAAGAGATTGCGTTGGTTTGCAGCAACTGTCACAATATGCTGCACAAAGGAGATCCAGTTTTTGAACTGACAGACTTGAAGAAAAAAATGGCTGGAAACAGTAAGCAGAACTATAAAGATTTAGATAACTAACCCATGCCAATAAAAAAGTCAGACCTTTACGCATCTATCTGGAAATCGTGCGATCAGCTGCGCGGGGGGATGGATGCCTCGCAGTACAAGGATTATGTGCTCACCATTTTGTTTATCAAGTATGTGTCGGATAAGTATTCCGGGAGGGATGATGCACTGCTGATTATTCCGGATGGCTCTTCGTTTGACGATATGGTGGCGCTGAAGGGAAAGGCCGATATCGGGGACCGGATTAACAAGGAGATTATTGCGCCGATTGCCGAGGCGAACGACCTGAAGGGGGTGATTGACCAGACCGATTTTAACGACGATGAGAAGCTGGGAAGCGGTAAGGATAAGGTAAACCGGCTCAGCAACCTGATTGGAATTTTCCAGGATGCCAACCTCGATTTTGGCGGCAACCACGCAGGGGACGATGATCTACTGGGCGATGCCTATGAATACCTAATGAGAAACTTTGCCACGGAATCGGGCAAGAGCAAGGGACAGTTTTATACGCCGGCTGAGGTGTCGCGTATTTTGGCGAAGGTGATTGGTGTGGAGAATGCCGACAGCCCAGCGCTAACCGCATATGACCCCACAGCGGGATCGGGATCGCTGATTTTGAAAGTGGCCGATGAAGCCCCGGTGGATATTACGATTTACGGGCAGGAGATGGATGTGGCGACCACGGCCCTGGCGAAGATGAATATGGTGCTGCACAATCGTCCGGAGGCCGTACACGATATCATGCGTGGTAATACACTGGCCGATCCCAAGTTTACCGACAGCGGATCTCTCAAACGCTTCGATTTTGTGGTAGCAAATCCGCCGTTTTCCTTTAAATCGTGGACCAACGGACTCGATCCGGAGAATGATCCTTACAATCGCTTTGAAGGTTTCGGGATACCGCCGTCCAAGAACGGAGATTATGCGTTTCTGCTGCATATCGTGAAATCGCTGAAGAGTACCGGAACCGCGGCAGTGATTCTGCCTCATGGCGTGCTCTTCCGGGGCAATGCTGAGGGGCGCATCCGCGAGAACCTGATCGAGCGCGGCTACATTAAAGGAATAATTGGTCTGCCGGCCAACTTGTTTTACGGAACGGGTATTCCGGCGTGTATCCTGGTGCTGGATAAGGAGCAGGCCGGGTCGCGCGATGGAATCTTTATGATCGATGGCAGCGAGGGTTACCTCAAGGATGGTAATAAGAACCGGCTTCGGGAGCGGGATATCCACAAGATTGTGGATCTGTTCCGTGAGCAGAAGGAAACAGCAGGTTTCTCCCGTTTTGTGCCGAATGAAGAGATCCGCGCCAACGAGTACAACCTCAACATCCCCCGGTATATCGATAGCAGCACCGAGGAGGATATCCAGGATATTGAAGGCCATCTGAAGGGTGGTATTCCCGAGCGGGATGTGGAAGGCATGAACCGCTTCTGGGAGGTCTATCCCGGAATAAAAGATGCGCTGTTTGAGCCGCTCCGTGACGGCTACCTGCAGTTGAAGGTGGAGAAGGATGCCATCAACGAGTCGGTATTTGCTCACCCGGAGTTTAGCAGGTACAGCACGGAGCTTTCGGAGCTGTTTGAGGGTTGGAAGTCAGCTCATTACGAATCCATTAAAACCATTGACGCCGATACCCGTCCCAAAGAGTTTATTGCAGAGATCGCCGAAGACCTGCTGGACCGCTACCGGGGCAAGGCGCTGATCGATCCCTATGATATTTACCAGCACCTGATGAACTATTGGTTTGATACCCTGCGCGATGATGTGTACATGATTGTGGAGGATGGCTGGACGGCCACGCTGGAGCCGGTTCGCAACAGCAAAGGCAAGATCAAGAAAGGAGAATTTACCTGCGAGCTGATTCCCAAAGAGCTGGTGATTGACCGCTACTTTTCAGATCAAAAAGCGCATATTGAGGAGTTGAAACAACAGCAGGAAGAAGCTTTGCAGATGATGGAAGAGTCGGAGCAGGAACACGCCGTGGAGGGCGGGCTGCTGGAGGAGGCGATGAGCGACTCAGGCAATGTGACCAAAGGAAATCTCACCTCGCGTATGAAAGAGATTAAGGACGATCGTGAGTATTTCGCTGAGTATGCCACCATGAAGCACTATAAAAAGTGTTACGACCTGGAGCGAAAAGCCAAAAAAATGGTGAAGGAAGCTGAGAAAAAGCTGGACAAGCAGGTGATTGAGAATTACCCACAGCTCACGGAAGACGAAGTAAAAACCCTGGTGGTGGACGATAAATGGCTGCCCACCATAAAAGGACAAATTGACGACGAAGTGGAGGCGATTTCCCGTAGTCTCACTCAGCGAGTCAACGAGCTGGCCGGCAGGTATGATAAAGCCGTGGTAGAGATTGATGAAGAAGTGAACGAGCTGGAAAACCGTGTACAGTCTCACCTGGAAGCGATGGGGGTTGAATGGAGTTAATTGCTGAAAAAATGAAAGGGGTGAAGCAAACAGAGATTGGGTTGATTCCCAAGGATTGGGAAGTTAAAGTTATAGATCAATTGACTTATCGGGTTGGTGATGGTATTCATGCAACCCCTAATTATGACGAATCGGGATCGTACTATTTCATTAATGGAAATAATCTTTCGAAGGGTAAAATATTCGTTAATGAAAACACAAAGAAAGTATCAGAAGATGAGTTTGAAATTCACAAACGTGATTTATCCGATTCAACAATACTTCTATCGATAAATGGGACAATTGGAAATGTAGCGTTTTACCGAAATGAACCAGTCTTGCTGGGTAAAAGCGCAGCATATTTGAATGTATCTCCTAATGCAAAAAAGGAATATCTGTTTTATCAGCTTCAGACAGAATACGTTCAGGAATACTTCTACAATAATTTAACAGGTACGACAATTAAAAATTTGGGATTGGGAGCAATCCGAAGCACTCCAATCCCTCTCCCCCCAACCCTCGCCGAACAACAAGCCATTGCCTCGGCCCTCAGCGATGTGGATGAGCTGATCCGCTCTCTCGACGGACTGATCCAAAAAAAACAGGCCATCAAAAAAGGCACCATGCAGCAGCTCCTTACTGGTAAAAAACGCCTGCCTGGGTTTAATGGGGAATGGGAGGTCGTTAGTATTGGTGAACTACTTGAATTTAAGAATGGTCTAAATAAAGCCAAGGAGTACTTTGGACAGGGAACTCCAATCATCAATTATATGGATATTTTTAGGCATTCTGGATTGATGGAGAGCAATATAAAAGGAAAAGTAACCTTGAATAAAAGTGAAATCCGAAGATTCGATGTCCAAAAAGGTGATGTCTTTTTTACAAGAACTTCTGAGACTGTCAATGAAATTGGTATTTCAAGTGTACTTGAAGAGAATATTGGGGATGGAGTTTTTAGTGGTTTCATTTTAAGAGGTAGACCAATAAATAATCGCTTGAGTTTAAAGTTTAAACGTTATTGCTTTAGGTCTGAGCCAGTACGAAAACAAATTGTTGCTATGGCGACTTATACCACAAGGGCATTAACAAATGGTCGCCAATTGTCGAAAGTTAAACTTCCAGTTCCCCCGAGTGATACCGAACAAAAAGCCATTGCCCAAATCCTGTCCGACATGGACCGTGAACTCCAAACCCTCCGCCAAAAGCGGGAGAAGTACGTACAGATTAAACAGGGGATGATGCAGGAGTTGTTGACGGGGAGGGTGAGGTTGGTGTGAATGGGGGTTTAAATAGAGCTAAATATATTACAAAACAATCACTTATAGATTTATGAATATTTGGAGAGTTAATATCAAACCTGCTTCAAGCGAGGGTATTGATCCAAGAAGTTTCTGCATTACAAGGGATATACTTGGGATAGGCTGGGGAATTGAAACAGATTCCGAAACGGTAACATGGGATGAGTATTATTCCAATGCAAACTCACTTTACAGGCTTAAATTAAACTATAAAGGATGGTGGCCCGCATTAAATGCACTAAAAAATAGAATTGCTGAAGATGACCTGTGCTGGACAAGAGATTTGGATGGAATCTATTATTTAGGCAGGATAACTAATCCGTATTGGTACTATTCCAATAAACCTGAATTTAAAAAAGCAGATGTAGTAAACATAAGAGATTGCAAGTGGTATAAAGTTGGCCAAGTTGATTCTGTACCTGGAACAATAGTAAACAGATTTACAAGAGGCCGAACCGTTGAAAAAGTGGGAGATAAAAACGGCACATTACGAGAGTTTTCAAAGTATTTGTTTAACACTATAAGTAATGTCCAATATTACAGAATAAAGCAAGTAGAAGCCGATTTTTATTCTTTGATCCATTCAGACGATTGTGAGGATATCATAGGTTTATACTTGCAGAGTAAAGGTTACTATATGATTCCAAGTTCATGCAAAAAAAGCACTGTAAATTTCGAATATGTTTTAAAACACAAAGAGGATGGACATAAAGCAGTAGCTCAGGTGAAAAAAGGTAAGGTTGATTTGAATTTTAACAACTACAGTGAGTTGGATGCTAAAGTGTATTTATTTACCACGAAAGGAAAATATTTAGGCAAGCCATCATCAAATATTTCCGTAATTGAAAAAGAAGTGCTACAAGATTTTGTTGATAAAAACTATGAAATTTTGCCTAACAAAATCCAAACATGGCTTGGTATTCATAATCATTTAAAAAAGACATGACCGACATTGACAAAAATTGTCGAAATAGACTAAAACGGATGAAATAAGAAAGTGTTGACTGATAGTACGAGGTTAGTGTGAGGTGATATTGTTGAGTGTAATTAAATCAAACAAAGAATATTATGTATCAGATAGACGAAACACGTAATAAGATCAACCGGCTTAAAGAGGAAACCTTTTCAGATTTGGGGTTTAAAGAAAGAGAGCATCTACAAGAGTGGATTTCAAAAGATCCGGATTGCCTCGGAGAAGAGCTACTGATTATTCAGAAAGAGTTCGACGGTTTTCAGGACACACGCGAACGCCTCGATTTATTAGCCATTGACAAACAGGGCAATCTTGTAATCATTGAAAATAAACTCGATGACAGTGGAAAGGATGTCACGTGGCAAGTAATAAAATATGCCTCATACTGTAGCAGCCTTAGCAAAGATGATATTCGCAGTATCTTTCAGGATTACTTAAAGAAAAGTGGACAGGAAGCTGATGCTGAGGAAAATCTCGCGGAATTTTTAGATAAAGAAGATTTTTCTGAGGTGCTTCTTAACCAAGGTGCTGCCCAGCGTATAATAATGATTGCTGCACAATTCAGAAAAGAAGTTACCTCTACTGTCCTATGGTTGATGAATTTTAATATTCGTATTCAATGCTTTAAAGTCACTCCTTATACATTTGGGGATCAGCTATTCTTAAACTTTGATCAGATTCTACCGGTCGTAGATGCTCAGGAATATTCCATCAGCATGGCATCAAAAGCACAAGAAGAAATTGCGACTCAGGAAAACCTGAAGCAGCGTCATCACATCCGGCTTGAGTTTTGGCGTAAATTCTTGGGTCACGTTAACAGGAAAAATAGCCTTTTCTCCAATATCTCTCCTTCAAAAGAAAACTGGTTGGGTACCGGCATTGGAATGAGCGGTTTAAGCCTAAACATGGTGGTTTCTGGGAAATATGCGAGAGCAGAGCTGTTTATAAATCGCGAGACGAAGGAAGAGAGTAAGACATGCTTCGACTATTTATATAGCAAAAAAGATCAAATCGAAAACGATTTTGGAGATTCACTTGTATGGGAGAGAAAAGATCAGAATAAAACCTGCAGGATTAAGGCTCAAAAAGATGGTCTATCTTTGTATGATAAAGAAGACTGGGATGAAATGATTGAGCACATGTCGGATGTTGGTGAACGGATGGAAAAAGCTCTGAGAAATCCGGTTAAACAGTTAAATGTAAAAATTAAGAGAGGGGACTTATAAATTTTCGCGATACTTAATACTACAATTACTCACTGAGAAGTTGAGGTTTATTTAGTAATAGGGATTTCTTAGGTCTAAAAAATCTGCTGCCTTGTTATTAGTAAAGCTCCTTGAAGAAAACTCTTCAAGAGAAAGGACTGTGAAGCACTGTTAGTAGTTGTTGACGGGGTGTTAGGTTGGTTTAGTTGGATTGACGTCATTTCGCAAAGCTTTAATAACACAATCCCGAATGGGATATTGTCAATAACTATGTCTGCATTTCGGGATTAAGATGTAGGAATCCAACCCAAAAAGTTGAAGTCATTGAGCGTTAATAGCCTTGGAAGTTACACGATTGGGAAAAGTTTGTGGTTGAAAAAGTGAGTTTATTATTTTGGGCAATTTGAGTAGTTAAGCTGTTTAGCGATATGTCGATAAAGGGAGAAGTAGAGTAAATATATTTCATATTTAAACTTCAAGAATACTATTTATTATGGGACTATCAGCAGGTAAAATCTACTTAACAGACATCATGTCTATTGAGCATGCTGATCAATATAAAGTTCACCTTGCAGTTCGAAATGATGATGGGCAAGAACCATTAGATACCTTTGTACAAGATCGTAAATCATGGAAAGGTTGGAATAGCTACCGGGGTAATAAAAATAGGTTCAATAAAACTTATATCTTTTCCATGATGGATTATTATCCTCAGAAAGATATTTGGCTGTTTGGAGGTGTTTTTGAAGTATTAAAACGCCACAGTGACAGTTATGAAATTGAACTAACCGACCAGTTCAAGCCAATGATTGGAAAGCTGAAGATTCACTTTCCGTATAAATCAAGGACACGGGCACTTGTGTTGAATCGTCATATTCAAAATATGTCAGTCCATGAAATACTCCCAAAAATGTATGATGGGGAGGCATTTCGGGGGTTTGAAAATATCCGACTCAGTTTTAACGAACTACAAAACATCATCCACAAGCAACGCATTGATTGGAAAACGGCTCTTGAAAATGTATCAGGTATCTATTTGATAGTAGACAAAAGTAACGGTAAAAAATATGTGGGGTCTGCTTACGGGAGTGAAGGTTTATGGTCGCGGTGGGCTCAGTATGTAAAAAGTGGTCATGGGAGCAATAAAGACTTAAAAAATCTCATCACGTATAATGGCGTAGATCATGCTCGAAATAATTTCCAATTCAGTTTATTGGAATACATGCCTGCTTCTACCTCCAAAGATGTTGTAATCAACAGGGAAAGCCACTGGAAAAAAGTGCTTTTGAGTGGTGAGTATGGTTATAACTTAAATTAGGCTATCTAAAACAAATAGGCTTATCGTGAAGAATGATCGTATAAACAAAATAAATAAAATTCTAAGAGAGTATTTTAAACGAAACGCTGGTATTGAAATGATTCCAGCCAAAGATCTGATGCCTGAGTTTATAGAAGCAGGTATATATAATAAGGATCATCGAAATGGTCTGCCAATTCGAAATGATTTAAGGGAACTGGATGAAAAGGGAGAACTTAACAGTATTCCGTTTGTGCATGTTATCAGGAAAAATGTGAATAGAAATTGGTATTTCATTCCTTCTGGAACGAATATTGAGGAACTGAGGGGAAATTTTACTGGCTCTACCAGTAAGAAAACATCAAAGAAGAAAAACCGGGCAGGCAAAAATAATAAAGACAGTGACGAGAATTATATTCTGGATCTTTGTGATGAGGTGTTGGGTCTAAGGGGCTTTCGACAACACCGGTTTGATTTCCTTTTTGGCGACCTCCATCGCAATGGGAAAACACGCACAAAGCTCCCATGTGATATTTACTATCCCGATCTGGATTTGGTAATAGAATACAATGAACGGCAGCATACAGAATCTATCAAGCACTTCGATAAACCGGACAAACAAACTATTAGCGGAGTGCACCGTGGAGAACAGCGTCTTCGCTATGATGAGAGAAGACGAAAGGTGCTTCCCCAGCATGGGATTATGGTTATCGACTTTTCATACTTCGATTTTGAACACAACGGCAACCGGAGATTGAAACGGAATAAGAAACGAGATTTAGCTATTATTAAACAAACTTTTGAAAGTAATGGAGTATTGGTAGAGTAATTAAAGTTGAAATAAACTTCTTTGTGAAAAAACCATTACCACTGTAGACCAAAACTGATAAAAGTAGGGTGTCGTAAACTATCGTTTCGTTTATTTCGTTTAATTATCTAAATTAAAGAGAAATTACACAATAAATGGAGAACGAGAATGGAAGCACTAAAACTGCCTACCCGCAAGGAACAGATGATTGCGCGGGAGAATAAGAAGATTCTCGATCGCATAGCCGAGAAGCTGAAGACATCTACAAAAGAGATTGAGATTGAAGTACAAGGTGAGAAAGACCCTATTAAAATACCTGTATCAGCATTACAGCATTTAAACACGATTATCGATCTGATGGCACAGGGAAAAGCTGTCACAGTGAATCCTGTGGATGCCGAAATCACAACTCAGGAAGCTGCTGATCTGCTGAATGTTTCCCGTCCTTATATAGTAAAGCTTCTTGAAGGAGGGGAAGTCCCTTTTCATAAGGTGGGTTCGCATCGCCGGATTAAACTGAAGGATTTTCTTGCCTACAAAAATCAGTATAAAAACAAGCAGCGTGAAGCGTTGGATGAACTTGCCAAACAAGCCCAGGAATTAGATATGGGATATTGAACATATGCATTCAGACAGACTGAGAGTAATTCTTGATGCGTGTGTTTTATATCCTGCCCCAATTAGAGATCTATTATTAACATTTGCCGTCTCTGGTTTATTTCAGCCCCTTTGGTCAGAAGAGATACAGGATGAATGGAAGCGAAACTTGCTTGCAAACAGGACGGATTTATCATCGGAGCAATTGAATTGGACTATTAACCGAATGAATGATTCTTTGCCAGATGCAAACGTAACAGACTACCAGCATTATATTTCTAAGATCACATTACCAGATAAAGATGACCGCCATGTAGTTGCTGCTGCAATCAAAGGAAATGCGGATGTAATAGTGACATTCAACTTGAATGACTTTCCACGATCTGTTCTTTTACCATTTGGTATTGAACCAGTGCACCCGGACCAGTTTACGCTTGATGTAATTGATTTGGATGAGAAATCAGCCATTGAAGGATTTAGAACAATGGTGGGGCGATTAAGAAATCCACCTTTAACAAATGATGACGTGTTATCCGCACTTAAAAAAACGGGGATACGGAAAGGTGCAAACAAACTTCAAAAACTGTTAGATTAAACCTCTTATTTAAGATTTTTGTCAATTTATTAATAAGAATCCGGCTATTTAACATTTTACCGAAAAACGTAAACAAGATATGACCGACGTTGGCCAAGTAGAACGAAATACACAGGACCGGGTTATTCAACTGTTTGCGGGCCGGTTGGGATATGAGTACCTGGGAGACTGGCAGGACCGCGTTGATAACCGAAATATTGAAGAGAAATATCTTCGGGCGTTTCTGAAGAAACAGGGTCATAAGCCTGTGATCATTGATAAAGCTGTCCACGAGCTAACCAAAGCGGCAGGCGTTCAGACGGAAGACTTGTATGACATCAATAAGGCAGTATACCGGATGCTGCGGTATGGCGTGAGCGTAAGAGCCGGTCAGGGTGAAAAGAGGCAGACGATCTATTTTATCGACTGGAAGAAAACGGAGAACAATCACTTTGCCGTTGCCGAAGAGGTTACGGTAAAAGGTAAACACAACAAACGCCCGGATGTGGTTCTGTATGTGAACGGAATAGCCATCGGGGTTATAGAGCTAAAGCGATCCAAAGTATCGGTTGAGGAGGGCATTCGTCAAAACCTCGACAATCAGACCGATCATTTCATCAAGTCGTTCTTTAATACAATTCAGCTCGTGATGGCCGGAAATGAAACGGCTGGACTGAGGTATGGAACCACCGAAACGCCAGAAAAATACTACCTTCGCTGGAAGGAGACCACCGACGAAGAATTTGAGTATATACTCGATAAACACCTGGTTCAGCTTTGCGAGAAGAAGCGCATGCTGGAGATTCTGCACGATTTTATCTTGTTTGACGGCGGGAATAAAATTGTCTGCCGGCCCCACCAGTATTTTGGGGTGAAAGCCACACAGGAGAATACCCGAAAGCGTGAGAATGGAATTATCTGGCACACGCAGGGAAGCGGTAAGAGTCTGACCATGGTATGGATTGCCCAGTGGATCCGGGAAAATGTGACTGACTCTCGCGTGGTGGTCATCACGGACAGGACAGAACTGGACACGCAGATTACGCGAGTCTTTAACGATGCTGAAGAGCCGATGCAGCGGGCCACAAGTGGAGCGGACTTGATTGATAAGCTCAACAGCCACGAAATTCCGCTGATATCATCCCTCGTCCACAAGTTTGGTACCCGTGACGGTGAAGAAATGGGAAACTACCTGGAGGATATCGAAAAGCATCTCCCGAAAAATTTTAAGGCCAAAGGAGAGCTCTTTGTATTTGTGGATGAATGTCATCGCACCCAGTCGGGCAAGCTGCATAAAGCGATGAAGGCCATATTGCCGGATGCTATGTTCATCGGCTTTACCGGAACGCCCCTACTCAAAAATGATAAGAAAACCAGCCTCGAGGTCTTTGGACCGTATATTCACACCTATAAATTTGATGAGGCCGTGGATGACAATGTGGTACTGGATCTTCGGTATGAGGCCAGGGATATCGATCAGCGAATCACCGATCAGGAGAGCATCGACGAGTGGTTTGATGCAGAAACCCGCGGGCTGAACGACCTGGCAAAAATGGAGCTGAAAAAAAGGTGGGGAACCCTCAAGAAAGTGCTGAGCTCCAAGTCGAGGCTCGAAAAAGTGGTTCAGGATGTGTTTAAGGATTTCAGGGTCAGGCCCCGGCTGAAATCAGGTCAGGGAAATGCCATGCTTGTAGCCTCTTCAGTAGCGGAAGCGTGCCGATATTATGAGCTGTTCAAGGCGACCGACCTGAACGGACACTGTGCGGTGGTTACATCCTTCCAGCCCAACATCAACGACATAAAAGGTGAAGAAACCGGCGAGGGAAAAACAGACGAGCAGCTCAAGTACAATACTTACATGGAGATGCTTGACGGAAAATCAACCGAGGAGTTCGAGGAGGAGGCCAAGCGAAAATTTGTAAATGAACCGGCACGGATGAAACTGCTGATTGTCGTGGACAAACTACTCACAGGATTTGACGCCCCACCGGCCACTTATCTCTATATCGATAAATCGATGCAGGATCACGGACTGTTCCAGGCGATCTGCCGGGTCAACCGCCTGGATGGAGAGGATAAAGAGTACGGTTACATTGTTGATTACAAGGATCTGTTCAAGAGCCTGGAAGAATCCATCAACACCTACACCAGCGGAGCATTTGAAGGATATGACAGCGATGATGTTAAAGGACTTCTCAAAGATCGCTACGAGCAGGCGAAAGAGCGGCTGGATGATTGTTTGGACCAGGTTATTGCGTTATGCGAGCCGATTCATCCCAAAACGCAGAAACAGTTCAGGGCATTCTTTGGGTGTGATTTTGACGGTAAAACAGAAGAAGAACTCAAAGAAGATGAGGAGAAGCGGGTCAGCCTCTATAAAATGGTTTCTTCACTGGTTCGGGCCTATGCCGACATCGCCAACGAGATGGACAAGGCCGGCTACTCCGAGCAAGAGGCACTCGACATCAAGCACCAAGTGAAGTTTTACTCCGATATGAAGGAGGAGATCAAGCAGGCCAGCGGGGATTATATTGATTTGAAATCATACGAGCCGGGCATGCGCAACCTAATCGACATGTATATCGACGCCGACCACAGCCGAAAGATCTCACAGCTCGATGACTTTACGCTTGTTGATCTGATTGTAAACAAAGGCGTCTCCGCACTGGATGATGTGCTGACTGAGAACATACAAAAAGACCAGGAAGCGGTTGCCGAGACGATTGAAAATAATATCCGGAAGGTGATTATTGAAGAGAAGCCGGGGAATCCGAAATATTACGAAAAGATGTCGGAGCTTTTAGAAGAGCTGATCAGAAAGCGGAAAAAAGAGGCGGCTGATTATGAGCAGTACCTGCAGAAATTGGTAGAGCTTGCGAAGAAAGTAAAACGAACAGAAGGTCAGGAAAAATATCCCGAAAACGTTCAAAGCAGCGGTCAAAAGGCGCTTTACGATAATCTGAATAATGATCCCGAAATCGCGCTGCTCGTTGATGAGACGGTGAAGTATACAGCCAAAGATGGATGGCGGGAAAACAAGATTAAGGAACGCCAGGTTATGCAGGCCGTTAAAAAGAAATTGCCGAAAGAGATTGAGATTGGAATGGTCATGGAGGTTGTAAAAAATCAGAATGAGTACTGAACAGTTTCAAATGACCGTGTCCGACATCAGTGTGGATGTCGTTAAGAAGGATATCAAGAATATCCACCTGGCGGTCTATCCGCCCACCGGCAGGGTGAGGCTTTCCTCTCCCCACTCAATGAGGGCCGAATCTCTCCGGCTGTTTGTCATTTCAAAAATCGGCTGGATCCGGAAGCATATCCGAAATATGAACTCTCAGATCCGCGAGCCGGAGCGGGAGTATATCCAGGGGGAAAGCCATTGGGTTCAGGGGCAGCGATATTTGTTGAATATCATCGAAGAAGAAAAACCACCGAAGGTAGAAATTCGAAACAAAAAGTACCTGGACCTGTATGTTCGTCCAGGTAGTGATAAAGCCAAACGGGAAGAGGTAATCAAAAAGTGGTATCGGGAGCTGCTGAAAAGTCAGATTCCATCGCTTATTGAAAAATGGGAAGAAAAATTAGAGGTAGAGATAGCAGATTGGGGCGTCCGGCAGATGAAAACCAAATGGGGCTCATGTAATGTAGACGACCGGCGCATCTGGCTCAACCTTGAACTGGCCAAGAAGCCAAAGCACTGCCTCGATTATGTAGTACTGCATGAGATGGTTCACCAAAAAGAGCGCCATCATAATGATCGGTTTAAAGAACTGCTTGATAATTATATGCCCTCGTGGAGACAGAGAAGAGAGGAATTGAATGAGGTGGTTTATTGAGGGTGGGACAGTTTTGAATTAAAAAAATGCAAAAATGAACCTCGCATCGGTTACTTCGGGACAGGCGACTTGCTGATCTTCATCCAATACGAAGAAGACTTAATCAAGGCCGAATCGTTGAAATTGATGATTTATGAGGGGGTTTCGAGAGTTAAATGGGTTTGCCTAACTACTGACTATCCCGTAATCTATCTAAAATCTGATTGGTCTTGGGTATGCCTGAATGAGCCCTTTGAGTATCTGAAAGCCTATCGTAACTAGAATTCTCTTTTCTCCACTTTCTATCAAGTTTGCCTTTTGAGCTTGAAGTTAGTTTCCAACCAAAATCATTTAATGGCAATAGGACATAATGATCAATAAATTGATCAATTTCTCTGGAGAACTTTTCAACCTTACAAAATGAGTATGCAGCCACCCATCCTTCCAAAGTATGCTTGAGGTCCAGAAGCAGATCGAGTACTGTATTTGAGTCTTTTTTAAGATGAATTATGTCTTGAACTTTACCCTTTAATCGATCAATACTTTCCCGAGATGGAAGCATTTCATTTCCATCATATTCGATGCCTAAAAATGTTACCGGTTCTTTTTTCAGATCAATAATTTTTGATTTACCAGCTTCATTTAATGGGTGCAATTCCAGGGATAAATGTTCTGATAGGTAATTTTCAATATCACGAAAACAATTCAGCGCTTCTTCTTCAGAATTTAGTGCTACAATAAAATCATCTGCATAGCGGATTAAACGATAATTATTACTTTTCATGAAGTAGTCGAAATCGGATAAATAAAGATTCGAAAATAGAGGTGAAAGCGGGTTGCCCTGTGGAATACCCAAATCAGTATTTTGGAAGTGCTTCTGCAAATGAGGTTTTAGCTCGTCTAAATTTCCAACCTGTTGATTGATTGCTGTCAGAATTAATTGATTTATAGAATCATCCGGTAGATGTTTAAATAATTTTTCAGTTAGCAAAATATTTCGGTCAATCCGATCGAAAAACTTGACAATATCACACTTCAGAATGAAGTTAGACCCGTCTTTGTAATACCTTTCAAGGGCCTGTAAAGCATCTCTAATCCCTAATTTCTTTTGATACGCAAAGCTTACTCCGTTTCCCTTTACAAGCTCGTCATGTAAAACCATTTCCAGTTCTATTGCCAAGGATTTTAGCACTATTCTATCTCGAACTTCAGGAACTCTCAGCGGTCTCCAATCATCACCTTTTGGTATTAATACTGCACGGGTAGGTGAAAGGCTATACCTATTTTCTCCAAGTTTAGTGCTGATTGATTCAAGGATTGCATCCATGTTATTTTTTACGGATGCAATAGTTTCCCCAGTAACACCGTGAGACTCTTGATTCGACTTATTGAGTTTCAGCCAGGCATTCCGAATATTTTCTAAAGATGAGATATCTTGAAGAATACTCAATGGCAGTAGGTTAATTATTTGGTTAAAGCTCCCTGAATTGACTTGACCAGCACTGTAGCACTTTAAGCAAGGATCGAAACAGAATACAAACGCCACTGGCTCTATTGTAGAGCACTTGTGGATTGAGTGTACCTGTTCTCTGGCAATCGCGACGAGAAATGGGATTAACCACCTAACGTCAAACACAAAGTCAAAAGTGACTCGGACTGAATTCTTTCTGGTGATATCGATTGCGATTTTTTCGCGCTTCGAACACCGCCAAACTCGAAACCAGCCACTATACTCAGCTTACTAAAATGTATCATTTTTTCACCTCTAAGCAAGTTTTTTAAGGTTTTTACTGTTTTTTGGTTTTTTACAACTGCCGGGTGCCTGCGACTCTTTTAAAGAGCTTGCTGCCATCGCATTCAGGTACTTAGTGCCAAAGTGCACAATGGCAACAACAAACGCCAGCACGAAACAGAATACAAACGCCACTGGCTCTATTGTAGAGCACTTGTGGATTGAGTGTACCTGTTCTCTGGCAATCGCGACGAGAAATGGAATTCGTCATCTCAGCGTCGCATCGAAGCAACACGAAAAAGAACTATAAATATATGTGCAATTAATGTGCCAAAGAATAAAATATGCCAAAAGGTGTCTGTATTTGTTCTTATTGAGCAATGATTAATGTTAGATGTGTTTCTGTTATGTAAATATGACAGTGACTAGTTTGGCTCAGAAATATTATAAATCGTAAGTCTCAAACAAATATTCTAATACTACCACTTAAACTCAAAGCCCAAAATTCACTTTCAGACTTATTTGTAGATCTAACTTTATTATGCATCGCAATCAGCTCTCTGGGTCATGAAAACATATTTACAGGTGAACTTTTGTCGTTCCGAAAAAATAACTTTTAAGTGTAGCTGATGAATTTGGGACACGGTTGTCTTAAGCCTGTCCTAAAAAGCAAATAAAGCAGTCAGACATTAAGGTATTTACTCAGTCGAAAGAACAATGAAGTGAACTTAGTGATTGCCATGGATTGTACCTATAGAAATAAAGAATCTTGTCGATAAAAACTTATCGTAAAGTGCATAGGTAGCATTGTTAATTAATGGGGGCTTTGCAAAACCCGAAAAACTGGAGGTTCTGCAAAGCCCCTTTAAATTTTAGAAATAAGTAATAATTAAACTGCATGAACCCAATCTATTTTATACCATTCATTTTCATCGGAGCCTGGGCATTATATTCAATTGTGGTTATCTCTAAAGCAAGGGATAACTTCCAAAGAATAAATCCTATAATATTTGATCATATTCCATCCGTATTTACCACTTTAGGAGTTTTTGGTACCTTTTTAGGCATTGCAATTGGGCTACACAATTTTGACGTTAACAATATCGATGCTAGCATTCCAGCTTTATTAGACGGCCTATTTGTAGCTTTTTGGTCATCAATTCTCGGTATTGCATTATCCTTTACTTCACAAACTTTTTTTATTCAACCAATTCAAAACAGAGCTTTTGGGGATGGAGATGAGCCAGTAACAGAGGAGCAGATTCTTAAATCTATCGCCACTTCATTGGATGATATAAAAAAAGCTATTTCGAGTGACAGTGATGGAAGTTTGACAACCCATTTGGTGAAGCTGAGAACTCAATTAACTGATCAACTTGAACCTCTCAATTCTAATATGTCGAAGTTGACTCATTCAGTGGGAGGTGAAGGAGAGACAAGCTTGCTAACACAAATACAAAATCTCAGGCTGGAAAGTAAAGAAAAACAAGATTCAATTGTAAAGATTCAGAATGACCAATTGGACTTTATGAAGGCAAACTCAAAGTTGGTAGAGGAAAAGTTTGACGAGTTTACAGAATTATTGAAGAAATCTAATACAGAGGCTTTGGTCGAGGTCATAGAAAAAGTTATTGGCGGTTTTAATGAAAAATTAAATGAACTCATTGAGAAGTTGGTAAAAGAGAATTTTGAGGAGTTAAATAGAAGCGTTGAAAATTTAAACAAATGGCAACAATCGAATAAAGAACAGATTGAATTATTAATTGAGCAATACAAGAGCCTTACTGATCAACTTACGCTATCAGCTGATACGTTAAATAGTGTTTCTAAATCTACAGAGTCACTGGTAAAAGAGGATGGAAAGCTTGTGTCTCTAATTGATGAGTTGAACACTATTACAAAAGATGGTGACAACATATTAATTAAAACCATGGAGCAGCTTGATGGGACTTCAAATGATTTTAAAGAGACTGCCGGGGAATTGAAAAAATGGTTTGAATTACACACTGAGTTTTCTGCTAAAATCGAAAATCTTGTAGACAAACTGAAAGAGCTTGAAGAACTCCGGGACAAATCGGAAGGATTCTTTGATGACGTAAAGGAAGAATTTGAAGAAGCAGCAAGTATTCTGAAGCAATCTAACTCTAACACTAAAGAACAAGTTGATGATATGCGACAAGCTTTTACGGATGGTATGGATAAAAGCTTTGTTGCATTGGACAGTATTCTAAAGAATATGGTCCTCGAATATGCTGAAAGAATGAATAAACTGAATGGAAATAATTAATTCGCGAAGCATGAAAATATTTCCAACTAAAAAAGAAAACTACTGGATTTCATTATCGGATATTATGACCGTGCTAATGGTGATTTTTTTGTTTATTGCCATCACCTATATGCGGCAAGTAAGGTCAGAGCAGGAAGATCGCGATAGAATCTTAATAGAGTATCAGGAAACAAATATAGCGCTATATGAAATTCTCTTAGATGAATTTGAAGACGACTTTTCTGAGAATAGATGGCATGCAGAATTGGGTGAAGATCTGTCCATTCGGTTCTTGAATGAAGAAGTGCTGTTTGATTACAACAGCGTTAATTTAAAAACTGAGTTCCAAAATATATTGTCACAATTCTTCCCGAGATATATTAATATACTTTTGGATGAACGCTTCAGAGATAAAATTGCGGAGGTTAGAATTGAAGGCCATACTGACTCGGTAGGTCCGTATATGTATAACGTAGAGCTATCACAAAACAGAACAGCAAATGTTCTAAATTTTCTCTTTTATCGTAATAACTCTGAATACGCAATTTTGCCTGCAGAAGATCAGAAGTTGATGCGTTACTGGTTTACTACCACAGGATATTCTTTTGGAAGGACATTAGACAGTGCTGGTGAATACTCATTTTATTCAAATCAACCGGAGGATGCTGATCGATCCCGCAGGGTAGAGTTTAGAATTGTGACAAAATCTGAAGAGGTTGTCAATCAAATGCTGAGGCTTCTTAATGATTGATTTTTATACATTTACAAGCCTTCAGGAAACAGTTGAAGAACAGTTTAAAGTTGAGATCGATCCAGAGGGGGGTGAGTTTAAGGTAGAAGAAGTAATCTATCGGCTACAGGATCATGATATCAGCAAAGTTAAATTTGTTGATAATGATATCTTCTTAAAAGAGGGTGATGATCTCATAAAGGGCTTTTTGGTAAAAGAAGAAAACTACTTTCGAGCCTACTACGATAGAGAATTGAAAAGGAAATCACACCTTCCAAAATTTCATACTACTAAATGTGACACTCTTTCCGAAATGGAGTCAAAAGGTAGGTTTGACGGAGTTTATATTTTTTCGAATAAATCTATCGAAAGAAAAGAGGCTCCTGAAGGAGGAAGTATTATGAGTGATTTAAGAGTTTGTAAAAATTGTGTCAAGGAAGACCCTAAACTATCACATGTAATTTTTACAAAAGAATTTGTTGAAGAACATCTCAGTTCAGATAAGAATAGCAAAGGTTTCAAAAAGTCTGAATTGCCGAAACAGTATGAAAAAGATGAATGGGGCTACGTTAATGGATGGGATAAAGTAAGCTTAAGATACAGAGCCAATAAAAACTTTAAATGTGAAAAGTGTGATTTGGATTTATCTAAATCTAAGTATTTCCTTGAGGTTCATCACATAAATCACAACAAAACGGATAATAGAGAGTCGAACCTTCAATGTTTGTGTACTGGTTGCCATTCAAGAATTGATGAATACCATGAGAATAACTTTAAAACAAAACCAGAGAATAGAGAAAAACTGAATGATTACAGGAGATTATTCAAATAGTTTTTGGTATTCATATGATTATAGAATCATCCGGAACATAGAACGTTTTTTTATTGGGGACTTAATTAATAGTGTTGACCTAAAAAATCGTTGAAACATTAAGCATCTTTCGCCTCAATTTGAAAATTAGTAATGTAAAAAGGTGTAGTGAACCGGGGAGTATAGTATGACCTTCTAATACCGCAAGAAGGAGGCCTTCTGATTTCGGAGTCTTTTTGATCATTAGAATTTTCAAGCCAGATTTTCAATCCTTTTCATAAGAACATTTCGATAGCGCTCCTTCATGCCATTTGACAAATATGACTTCTCAATGGTTTGTTTAAAGATATCCTGCTTGCCTAATAATTTTTGGTTAATATTTTGAATCTGCTTGGAGTTCAAACCGATTGAAAGACCGAAATCATGAAATGAATCAGGATTGAAATTACTTTTCTTGCCCGTAAGTGTGAGAGCCAGCTCTTCCGGGTCTTTCTCTTCCGGTATAACCAATCGGGTATTTAGAAGGTCATACCCCGGGGCTAATTTCCAGCCAACGTTAGGATCATTAAACAGCGAGAAGTTCTTTAGGTGCATATCTCCGTTACCTGTCAGGTATGAAAACAGCACCAGCTCGTAAAATCGTGTGAGATCAAAGAGTGGGTTTGCCGAAAACTGTTTAACGGTTTTGGCAATCTGCTCATGTGATCCCTTGTATTTGTCTTCCGTCAACCGGCCGGTAAGCTGACACATATCTTCCATGGCAAACTTATTTCCTTTATCATCACGGTCAATCCGTTTCGTGATATAGGCCAGCTCTCCCGAGCCAAGATGGATCAACCCATAGGGTACGGTTTCGATTCCGGCAGTTTCAGCCAGCATCATGGTGCAGTGTTCATTGGCGGGTAGTTCTGGCCATTTGCTGGATGGGGGTTTCAAAATGTATCTGCCCCATAAGCCAACAATCGTTAGTTTATCAGCAGAGTCCGTTTTACGATCTACTTCCAGTGATAGCTTGGTTTGAACGCCGGGTACGGTTACACGCTGTTGGACAGATTTTTTTGCCAGTTCGTTTAACTGATCAAGATTAACCTCCAGAACGGGTTTCTCTTTACTATCGAAAAGTTTCTGCAGACACTTCGGGTGATACTGCTTTCCATTTGGTACGCGGTTGGCACAAATCAGGCACTTACTCATACTTCCCTCACACTTACATTGCCAATGGTATCCCGGCAGCTTACAAGCAGAATCCCCATACGATCCTTTGGATTTACCTTCCAGGTATCTTCAACCACATCCAGCAGCCATCCTTCCGGTATCAATCCATCAAAGAATGGAAAGAGAACCGGTGATTCATACGGCTCTTTACGGATGGGGAGAGTTAAGCTAACCGGTTCAGCATTTTTTTGAGAGAGGTACTTCGCATCATACTGAAACTGATAACCTGTCTCGGTTTCTTCGAGAAATCCGGCTTTAGTTTCATGAACATAGATGTCCGCTTTTCTATAACTCATCGCGGTCCTCTATTTTTATGGGTCCCATTTTATGGCCAAAGAGAACAAGCACCTGGTTCACCTTATCAAGGCGAAGACTCTCTTTTCCCTGTTCCAGGTCCCGGACAAATCGAATGCCTACACCTGCCCGTTCGGCAAGCTCCTGCTGGGTGAGGCCCAACTGATCACGCCTGGATTTCACAAAGTCGATAAGCTCTGTTGTATAACTCATAGTATACCTGATCGGGTATGATATTGCCTAATTCAGCATTATTATACCTTATCGGGTATAAAAAAGCAATAGAAAAAGTTATTATACCTTATCGGGTATAGATGGATGTGTGAATTTACTTGAAAGAATCGCAAAGTCATTTTGGAGATAACATTGACTAAATGGCTGTATCTACCTTCATGTTGCTATTCATCTATTTTGTTCATTAATTACGACTGTTCACGATTCGTGAACACAATAAAAAAGTGAACAAATGAATCAGGCTATCCTCGAAAAAGCACTTGCGAATCTTCCACTAGAGATCGGTCATAAGACGGAATGGGAGACCTATGGCCCTGATTATAATTATAGAGTGGATGCCAGGGTGACATTCAACCCAAATAAAAAGAAAGCCATTGTCCGAAATGCGGAGATCAAGAAGGAGATTCGTAAACACCATATACCACAATTGAAGGAACTACAAGAAAAAGTTGGCCCCTTAATGCTGGTGGCCGAACGGTTATATCCCAACATAAAAAAGCTCTTGAATGAGGCGGGGATTGATTGGATAGATGTAGTCGGGAATATACATTTAGAAGAAGGGGATACGCTTATATGGATTGATCGTCACACCACAACTCCCATTCAGCAAAAGAAAAACCGGGCCTTTACCAAAACCGGCTTAAGAGTCGTTTTTCTTTTTCTTCATGATGAAATCTGGCTGAACAAAACGTATCGGGAAATAGCTAAGGCTGCGGATGTCGCCCTGGGAAACATCAAGCATGTGTTGGATGGGCTGAAAGAGCATGAATATGTTTACGCTAAAAACGAAGATGTTCTTAAGCTTAAAAACAGGGACAAGCTTTTAGATCAATGGATCACAGCCTTTGGGGATGAACTCAAACCCCGTATCCAAAAAGGCAGATATAAATTTATAAATAAAGAGGCCGAACAAAACTGGAAGAACCTGCCATTGGATAAGCAAGACCAATGGGGAGGTGAGCCGGCAGCTGATCTTTTAACGAATGATCTAAAACCTGTGGAGTACATACTCTATACCAAAAAGAATCGGGCTGAGCTCATGAAGGAGCTCAAACTAATACCTGATGAAAACGGGAAAATTGAAATCAGAGAACCTTACTGGACGGTAGAGAATGAGCTTCCAAATATAGCTCCTCGCCTTTTAGTGTATACTGATTTAATGATTACCGGTGATCCAAGAAATATCAAAATAGCTGAAGAAATATATGCGGAAGCCACTACAGATAAAGCTTGAAGATCTGCGACAAGACCAGATCAAGGAACTGCTTCGTGTTGTAGAGCAGGTATTCATCCAGTGTGATGTAGATTTCTATCTGCTTGGAGCCATTGCACGGGATACGTGGTATGCTAAAGAACAAATTGCATCTCGGGCTACGCGTGATGTCGATTTTGCCGTTTATATCTCAGAAAAAAGTAAATATGATCTCTATTATAGTATTTCATATATGGTATAAATAGTCAATAATACATTTCAAATATGAAATGTTATGAATAAAAAACGCCCTATACTACTTCCCAAACATGAACGAATGCTCCAACAAGTTGGTGAACAGTTAAAATTGGCTCGTTTACGAAGAAAACTGAGCGCTGAACAAATCTCGCAGCGAGCAGATATTGGTACATCCACACTCTGGAGAATCGAAAAGGGTGATCCCGGTGTAGCAATGGGAAACTACTTCCGGGTACTTGTGGCCCTGGGACTGGACAGGGATATCTTAAAACTGGCCTCAGATGATGAACTTGGAAGAAAATTACAAGATGCCGGATTAACTACGAAAAAGAGAGCACCGAAAAGAGAATTCAAATCCTAATAGTTGTTCAGCAAAGAAAAAAGATGCTGTGTATGAGCATTAGTCCCCGATCGGCTATCCAGCATTACCTATTGTAATTCGTAAACGGTACCAATCGCCATATCCCTCGACGATTTGATATATCTAAAACCCAACCAACCCAATCCCTATCCCAACCACAAACGCCACAACCAAATACCCATAAAACTCCCAACTTTCCGTCACACTGCGTTTTGGTTCCAGGTCATTCAGGTCGCCGATGTAATCTTCTTTGATTGGATAATAGCTCATAGTCGTTGTTTGTCTGTTTAGATGATGTTTAAGAGAAAAAGGGGACAGGTAATGTACTACCTGTCCGTTTCAATCTCCAGACGGCTACCGGCTAAAGTCGCCGCGCTGGGCCTCGCGCTCCATCTGCTTTTTAAGCACCGTTTGCCTGTGTTGGCAGAGGGTGTGGCAGATGCTGCTATGGGCCATAGACATGCCGCCGGATTGCAAAGCCGTTGCAATTTTCAGGACCAACTGGGCTCCCTTCACCGACTGGTCGCTCATCTGGACCAGGGCCTGACCGGCTTCCGTTTCTTTGGCCAGGTCGTTTTTGAACGCAGCCACCCCGCGTCCGACCGCCTTCTTTGCAATCAGATCAGAGTTTTTCATGATGGCAGAGATCATCCGGCTAACGGCGATGACCTCATCCGCGCCCCGGCTCATGCTGTATCCGGCCTCGGTTTGGCTCATGGATTTCTGAACTTTTCCTTTAACAACGGACAAAGCTTGATTTATCCGGAGTTTCTTTTCCACCAGTTTATTTCTTTTTTCTTCCCTTGCTTTCGGGTTGATAATTAACTGCTCTTGCAGGTATTGCCTCCAGTACTCGTAGGTTTTTTCCATGGTTCGAATATCTGAGCTAAGTTTAATCAGCTCATTTTCATCTTTGACTTTTCCAAATTTCTCAGGATTGGCCATAAGCTCACCGTGGGCCACTTCCAGTCCATCCCGTTTTACAATAATAGAAAAATCCCGCTGTGCATCCTTCGGATCGGAAAACGTCTGCTCGAATCCCTTTTCCACCGACTCTTTGCTTTTCTTTAACAGCTCGTCGAACCTGTCAATCTTCCAGAGTTCCTGCTTTAGCTTTGCAAGTCTCCGTTCCATGCCAACCTGTGTGTTTTCAAGATGAATCCGCTCCTTCGCCCGCATCCAACCGGTCACTTCCTGAAGGGCGGGTTTTAGCTCAATCTTTAGCTCTCTGCGTTGGACATACTCATCGAACGACTGACCAAACCTTTTTTCCAAGCCGCCTTTACCAAACGATCGACCAAGACTGCTGGCCTTGATCCTCATCGCCCCGTCGGTAATCACCATTCCGGCTCCTTTCTTTTCGGCCCAGAGCCCTTTCCCGGCCAGGGTGTCATCGAAGGATTTCCAATCGGTTTGGCGGCTAAGCTCGTTGCGCAGCTCCAATGCACGCTCGCGAACGGTCTTGTAGTTTGGATCATCAATACCAATACCGGCCAGCGCCTCATTGACCCGAACGGTGAGCTTCCGTTCGTTTATGCTCAGCTGCGTTGGACCATCAGCCTCTAACGGCGTCTGCTCCCAGCCTTTTTCAATTTCTATTTCTTTTAGAAGGCTGCGCAGCCGGTTGCGATCGCCCCACCGATCCACCGCTTTGAAGTGGTCCATCTCCACCCGGTTGAATGCGATATGCATATGTTTGTGATCGGTGTCTTTATGGGCGACAATCAGCGCTTGATTGTTCTCCAGTTTCAGCTCCTTTATGATCCGATCAGCCACCTCCAGCATCTGCTCTTTGGATGGGGCATCTGTTTTACCCCAGCTCACCGACACGTGATAGGCCGGGGCTTGGACTCTCTGGCTTTGCCCTGCTATAAACTCCATGTCTTGAATCACAGCCTCTCGTTTAAGATCAGAGAGGTGGCGCCCTTCGCGCCACTGCTCTTTCTCCGGTTGAGTGATGTAGTTAATGAGTTCCCGAAAGTCCTTACCATGTGATATCTTTGCAACCATTAGACGACCTCCCGAACCAGGGTTTTCATATTTGCTAAATGGTGCTCAACATTCTTAAAAATATCCAGAAAGATTTTTATGTCTTTTACCGGGTATTCGGACAGGTCAACCTCCTCTTCTCCGTTTACTTTCAACTTAGCTTGTTGCAAGTGAAGTAGCTTTGCAATCTGGTTAAGATTTACACCAATCCTGCAG